>JACQHS010000083.1 GCA_016198915.1 Candidatus Omnitrophota bacterium | reverse complement strand
TCCAGGCCGTGCTCGGCATCTCGCCCCACGTGACGATGGATGATGGGGCTGACCTGGTCTCAACGGTTCACAAGCAGCCGTCTCGGTTCGGCAAGGATATCATCGGAGGCACTGAGGAGACGACGACCGGCGTCATCCGATTGCAAAGCCTCGATGCGCAGCGCCAGCTCCGCTATCCGGTGATTTCGGTCAACGATGCCGACACGAAGCACTTGTTCGATAACCGCTATGGGACCGGCCAGTCGACCATTGACGGCATCCTGCGCTCGACGAACCGCCTCGTGGCGGGGTCGGTGTTTGTCGTGGCCGGCTACGGCTGGTGCGGCAAGGGGTTAGCACTGCGGGCCCGCGGGATGGGCGCACAGGTCATCGTCACCGAGATCGATCCCATCAAAGGGCTTGAGGCGGTGATGGACGGGTTCCAGGTGATGAGCATGCACCAGGCGGCGGGGCGCGGCGACATCTTTGTCACGGTGACCGGCTGCTCGCAGGTCATCACCGGAGCCCATTTCGCCAGGATGAAGGACGGGGCGATTGTGGCCAATTCGGGACACTTTGATGTTGAGGTGGATTTGGCTGCGCTGAAGCGGATGAGCCGCCGGGTCGTGGTGATGCGTCAAGGCATCCACCAGTATCACCTGAAGAACGGACGCCGCATCAACCTCTTGGGCGAGGGCCGGCTGGTGAACCTGGCGTGCGCGGAAGGGCACCCGCCGGGTGTCATGGACATGTCGTTCGCCAATCAGGCGCTGGCGTGCGAATACCTCAAGCGGAAGGGGAGGCGCCTGGCGCCGCATGTCTATCCGGTGCCGGCGGAAATCGACCGCGAGATCGCCCGATTAAAACTGGCCGCCCTCGGCGTGGCGCTCGATCGATTAACTCCCGCGCAGCAACGGTATCTCTCCGGCTGGGAGCTCGGCACCTAATGAAAGCGCGCTTTACCGGCTGGTTCTCAAGCGATTCACGCACCACCAGACGGCGGCCAGATGCGGCAGCCAGACGCCGATGACGGCAGGAAGCGGCCACTGCCGGGCGACGCCCTGACCGACCGCGACGAGCAGATAATAGAGCATTCCCCACCCCAAGCTCATCCCCAGTCCCCGCAAGTTCCCGCGCAGCTGCAGCTGCGTTGAGCCCACAAAGCCGATCAGGCACATCACCAGGTTCATCAGCGGCAGCGTCAGTTTGGACGCGAGCTCCACCGCATAGCGCCGCACGTTCATCACCCCGGTCTGTTTCAGGCTGGTGATGAGCAGCCGCAGCTGTCCATACCGCATCGTTTCCGGCCGGCCCTCGGGTTCGGTGAACGAGACCGGCGTCACCGGGAAGGCTCTGAGCCGTTCGACGAACTGCTCCGGTGCGCCTTGCACGGCGCCGCCAGGACCGATGTGGGAGATCGAGCCGTTGAGCAGCAGCCACCCGTGCGGCGTCCAGATGGCCCGGCTCGCATAGAGGCTCCGCGTGGGTCGATTCTGCCAGTCCTGCTCCAACACCGTGAGGTGCTGCAGCTCCTTGGCTTTCAGGTCTACCGTTCGGGCGTGGTAGAGGCGGTTCGCCGAGTCCATGATGGCGGCGTTCTCAATGACAAACGTGCTGCGTCCGCGAAACGCCTCGTCGCGGATGCGCTCGTACGTCATCGTGGCGCGCGGCACGATGCGCTCGTTGACGACGAACACGCACAAGCTCGCCAGCCAGCCCACGAAGAGAAACGGCACGCTCGCCCGCAGGAGGCTCGTGCCGCTGGCATTCATCGCGAGCAGTTCCTGATGGCGCGCCAGCCGCATCGCGACGAAGGCGGAACCCAACAGAAGCGCTAATGGGCACGCCCGCACAAAGACGGTCGGAAGGAAGTTCACATAGTACTCGAGGACGGTCTTTGCCGCGATGCGGTAGCGAAGGATTTCATCAAGACGGCCGAACAGATCAATCACGCAGGTCAACAGCAGGAAGACAATGAGGCACCAGAGTCCGACCGGAAGGAGTTGCCGCGCCACGTACCGATCGAGTATGCGCATGGGTTAGCGTCTGACGGCGCGAGCGACCATCGGGCTGCCGATGACGATTCCCACGAGGTTCGGAATCCACATGGCCACCTCGGGAGGGAGCCACCGTTTGATGGCCACGGCGTCCATGCCAATGAGCCCCAAGTAATACAGGAGGAAAATCCCGAGAATCCAGACAAAACTGGTCAGGCGTTCATGGTGGTGCAGCCGCAGCCCCAAGGCCAGCCCAAACAGCATGAAGACGAACGCGGCGAACGACGAGGCGATGCGCCGGTGAAACTCCAAGCCCACGGGGAGTGTCTCAATCTGCTGGGCGCTCAGCTGCCGGCGCTCGGACGCCAGCTCGCGGAGGGTCATCTCCTTGAGTTTTTTGCCCATCCGTTCAGGGTCGTCGCGATTAGCGTTGAGAGTCATCGTGTAGGTGAGGAAGGACACCTTGAAGAACGTCCCGGGGTTGGCCGCATCCCACTCATCCACGGTGCCGTCGTAGAGCTTGAGCTGGACCTCGCGCCGATTCGGCGCACGCTGGAACTGGCCCCGGTCGGCGATGATCGTCCGGGTCGGGCCGTTGGGCTGCGGCTCGTAGATGCGGACGTTGTTCAGCTTCTTGCCGTCGACCTGGTACACGAAGATGACGTACGGGACGAAATCTTTGATGAACGTGCCGGCTTCCAGGTAGGCGGTGGGCTGCTTCACTGCGATCGACTTCAGCTGCCGGCGAAACGCCAGGTGAGACTTCGGAGCCACCCGGTCG
>JACQHS010000006.1 GCA_016198915.1 Candidatus Omnitrophota bacterium | reverse complement strand
GCGCGTTGACGAACTCCAACACATCCGGCGAATCCGTGAACGACACGCACATCTTCCGTTGAGCGCTGATTGCCCGTCTGATCGCCGGCAGCCACTGTCGCAGCCGCGCCATCCGCTCTTGCGGCGGCAGGCTGGTACTTCCGGCCGGCGACCAGCTCCGCCGCCGTCGCTGGACTTCGAGAAACCGCTCGGCCAACGAGACGTAACGGATCGTCCGCTGATAGCTCGTCCTGCCATCCGGTCCCCACGTGATCAGCCCATGCTGCTCAAGCACCGCGCCGTGGGCCCTCGGCTGGCGCTGGTACGCGTTGAACACGCGGCGCGAGAGCGCAAAGCCTGGCTGCAGGTATGGAATCCACAGCAGGTCCGGGCCGAGGACGCGCCGCACCATCGCTTGCCCGCGGTCGGTGTTGGCCAGCGAGAGGATCGCATCGGCGTGCGTGTGATCGATCGCGGCAAGCGGAACGAACGCGTGGAGGAGCGTTTCAATCGACGGACGCAGCACCCTCGGATCCAGCAGGCAGCGTTCCAGGCTTTCCACCATCGCCTCATCCGTCATCGCCCGGCGTATGGCCAGCCGCCGCAGATCAGCCAGGCGCAGGGGCGCAAAGTGGCGCGGCTCGCATCCTTTGAGATTCGAGCCGCTGCCCTTGACCCACAACACCTCCTGAGGCCGGCCGAAGAGGTCGGGCTCGACGCACTTGAGCGACGTGTTGCCGCCGCCATAGAGTCCAAGGCGGGACTCTTCCCCGATGAGGCGGGAGCGATACACCAGCGCATCCAGCGGCTTCAGGCGACGGACGGTGGGTTCGCTCCAGCGGCTGCGCATGAGGCTACACGCTCGCAGAAGCGGGTGAGGCGTGCATGAGGGCGCGGATCGCCCGCTCGTTCGGCATGACGAGACCGCGCTCCGTCAAGATCCCGGTAAGATACTCGGCCGGGGTCACGTCGAACGCCCAGTTGCGCACCGAGGTCCGCTCGGGAGCGGTACGCACCCGTTCGAGTTGGCCGGCGGCGGTCACCCCGGTCGTCCAGAGCACCTCCTCATCGGCGCGCTCTTCGATCGGAATCGCTGCGCCGTTGGGGCAGCCGAGGTCAATCGTGGAGGTTGGTGCGGCGACGTAGAACGGAACGTGGTGTGTCTTCGCCAACACCGCAAGCGTATAGGTGCCGATCTTATTGGCCGTGTCGCCGTTGGCCGCGATGCGATCGGCTCCGACGAGGATGAGATCAACGAGCCCCTGGCGCATCACATGGCCCGCGGCCGTATCCGGCAGCAGGGTGAACGGCACGCCTTCCTGGGTGAGTTCCCACGCGGTGAGCTTGGCCCCCTGGGCGCGCGGCCGCGTCTCCATCACGAAGACCTCGACGCGCTTGCCCTGCCGATGCGCGGCATAGATGGGGGCAAGGGCCGTGCCCCAGTCAGCAAACGCCAGCCAGCCCGCGTTGCAATGCGTCAGGATCCGTGACGGCGAGGGCACAAGCGGCTGTCCCAGCTCGCCGATGCGCTGCCCCGCGGCCGCATCCTCATCCGCAATCGCCTGGGCGATCTCAACCGCCTTGGCGCGTTTGCGCGCAACCGAAGGCTCGCAGGCCACACCCTCGAGCACCCGCTCCACCGCATAGAAGAGGTTGCGGGCGGTCGGGCGCGTGGCCCGAATCACGGACGCTGCGGCGGCCACGTCTGCGTCAAAGGTCGCGTCATGGGCCTGCAGCGCGGCCTGAGCCATCGCGTAGCCGGCGGCCACTCCAATGGCGCCGGCTCCCCGCACCGTCATGTCCTTGATGGCGGCCGCAGTGTCCTGGTAGGTCGCAAGCGAGCAGATCTCAAACTGAAACGGCAGCCGCCGCTGGTCAATCAGCTTGACCACGCCCTCGTCGATCCAGACGGTTCGATAGGACACGTCGTTGACGCGCATCGGTAGATTTAGAGGCGGGCGATGACGCCCTTGAGGAGGGTGGTGAGTTTCGGCTCGGCCTCACCCGCCACGCGCAGCAACTCCTCCAGCGAGGCCGGTTTGAGCTCTTCCGGGATACAGGCGTCGGACACGACCGTGACAGCCAGCACGCGCAGGCCGGCGTGGCGGGCCGTAATGACTTCCGGTACCACCGACATCCCGACGACATCGGCCCCGATCTGGCGCAGGAACCGGTACTCGGCCCGCGTCTCCAGATTCGGTCCGGCCACCGCCACGTACACACCCTCGTGCAGCGGGATGCCCTGCTCCGAAGCCACTTGTTTGGCGAGCCGGCGCAGGCCAGGGTCATACGGCTCGGACATGTCCGGAAACCTCGGGCCAACCGCCTCATCATTCGGCCCGATGAGCGGGTTCATCCCCATGAGGTTGATATGATCCTCCAGCATGACCAGCGAGCCCGGCGGCATGGCGCGGTTCATGCTGCCTACGATGCTGGTGAGGATGAGGATCTTGGCGCCCATGGCGTGGACGACGCGCACGGGGTAGCTGATCTGCGCAGGGCCGTGTCCCTCATAGAAGTGGAAGCGCCCGCTCAGCACGACGACTCGCGGCGTCCCGATGGTCCCGAGCACGAATTTCCCCTCATGGCCTGGGGCGGTGGCTTTCGACACGTGGGGGACGTCGGCGTACTCGATTTCCGTCTCGACTTGAATCGATTTCGTCAGCCCCCCGAGACCGGAGCCGAGCACCAGCGCAATGGAGGGGCGCAGTCGGCTCCGGGCTTGTATCGCCTGTACGGTGTCCTGGAGGGCTGCGTGCAACGGCGATGAGGTCGCCTCAAGCATGGTCGGGTCACCTCCTAATACTTCACCGTGCAGCCGTACGGATGCGACGCCGGAACCGAGACGGGTTGACCGTCCATCGCTTCCTCGAGCGCCGTCGCCACGTAGTTGACCGCTTCGGAGATGTCGGCCGGATCCGGAGAGGCGATGTCATCGATCGCTCCGGCGTAGATCAGGATGCCCTTTGGGTCGATGATGAACATGTGCGGGGTGGTCTTCGCGCCGTACCGCCGCCCGACCACGCCGTCCGGATCGAGCAAGACCGCAGTGGGGTATGCTGCGCGCTCCTTCACAAACTGCTGTGCGGTCTCAGTCGTCAAGTGCCCCTGCTTGCCGGGTGCCGAGGAGTTAATCGACAGCCACGCGACGCCCTTCTGCGTGTACGTCTGCTGCAGCCCCTGCATGTTGCCGCTGTCATAGTGCTTGCGGACAAACGGGCAGTCCGGGTTGACCCACTCCAGGACGACGAACTGGCCGGAAAATTCTGCCAGCGAGCGTGGCTGACCCGCCGCGTCGCTCAGCGAAAATGCGGGCGCTGGCCTTCCCACCACGACCCCGGCCCAGCAGACCGGTGCTGCCAACAGGAGCCCGATAAGAACGGGGACGTTTCTATTTTTCATTTTCAGCGAGCCAACGCTCACAATCCATCGCAGCCATGCAGCCGCTGCCGGCCGCGGTCACCGCCTGGCGGTATTTTTTATCCTGCACGTCCCCGCAGGCGAACACCCCAGGGACCGAGGTGTGCGTGGAGTCCGGCTTGGTGATGAGGTAGCCGAGATCGTCCATCTCGAGCTGGCCCTTGAACAGCTCGGTGTTTGGGGTAAATCCGATCGCGTAAAAGAGCCCGCCGCAGGCAAGTTCGCGTTCTGTATTGGTCTCGACGTCCTTCAGCCGTACCGCGCTGACCACGTCCTCGCCGAGGACGTCGGTCACGACGGTGTTCCAGAGCACCTCGATCTTTTTGTTCTTGAAGACGCGCTCCTGCATGATCTTGGAAGCGCGCAGGGCATCGCGCCGGTGCACCAGGTACACCTTGGACGCGAACTTGGTCAAGAAGGTGGACTCCTCGGCCGCGGAATCGCCGCCGCCGACGACCACCAGCACCTTATTGCGGAAGATCGGCAACGCGCCGTCGCACACCGCGCAGGCCGACATCCCCCGCGTCCACAGTGTCTTTTCCCCCGGCAGGTTGAGGCGCTTGGCGGTCGCACCGGTCGAAATGATGAGCGCCTGCGTGGTCAGCGTGCGCTCAGCGCTCGTCACCGTAAACGGGTGTTTGTTGAGATCGACCTCCGTGACATCTTCGGTGAAGATTCGCGTGTCAAACCGCAGCGACTGCCTGCGAAACGCTTCCATCAACTCCGGCCCCTGGATGCCGTCCGGAAAGCCCGGGTAGTTTTCCACCTCGGTCGTCGTCATCAGCTGACCGCCGGGAATCCCCCCCGCCGCCTGGCCCTCAAACATGACCGGTTTGAGGTTCGCGCGCGCGGTGTAGAGGGCCGCGGTATGCCCCGCCGGCCCCGACCCGACGATGATCACCTGCTCTGACATGCGCTCGTCCCCATGACCCCGCATTATAGCGGGTTTACGTCACCGTCTACAGATTCTTCAAGATCCACACCGCACCCAGCACCAGCCCGGACACGGAGGTCGCAATGACCAGCGCACGGTAGATGCGCTGTCCGGTTTGCGTCGCGCGCCGGTAAAAGCGGCCGGCCACGTAGCCGTAGGCGCTCATCGTCGCGGCGCACCCCAAGCTGAAGAGCCCGATATAGAGGTAGGCCATCCACGTCGTGCTGATCAAGGTGATCGGGATCAACACGAACAGCTCGGCCGTCCCCGAGGCACCGTGGACGATCCCGACCAGCGTCGGTGCGAAGCGGTGGACGTGCTCGCGGCCGGGCTGGTGGGAATGCTCGTGCGCGTGTTGCTTGGTCCGGTGGGCGTGTCGGTGCGTGTGCCGCCTCTCCTGCGCCAACAGCGCCAGCCGCCACACGCCCAGGACGATGAGGGTGATCCCCACGGCCAGCCCCGCATAGCGCTCAAATGCGGGGTCAAGCTTCAGTTGGAGGATGAGGATCATCGAGCCGAGCAGGAGGACCGCCACCGCATGGCCGAGCGCCCACCGAAATCCAAACCACGCGCTTTTCACCGGATCCGGCTCCAAGGAAATGAAGTGCGTCACCGCCGCGACGTGGTCGCGGTCGAACGCGTGCCGCATCCCCAGGATGAGGCCGGTAAACAACAACAGCGTCGGTTGCAGCGTGTCAATGCCCCCACGTCTTTTTCAAATAGCCTTCCCGGCCGGAGCCGATTTTGTAGAGTTTGTAGCGCAGCGGGTTCTTCTTGGCATAGTCCTGGTGATAGTCCTCGGCAGGGTAGAACGGCGAAGCCGGCTCCACCGAGGTCACGATCGGCTTCGTGAACTTGCCTGACTGTGCCAGCGTCGCCTTCGACGCCTCAGCCAGCCGCTTCTGCTCGTCCGTAGAGTAGAAGATCACGGTGCGGTACTGGGGCCCGCGGTCGGCGAACTGGCCGTCCGCCTGCGTGGGATCAACGTTCATCCAGAACACGTCGAGCAGCTGCTCGTACGAGATCTTCACGGGATCGTAAACAACCTGGATGGACTCCGCATACCCGGTGGCGCCCGATGAGACCTGCTCGTAGGTGGGGCTGTTCTCCGTCCCGCCGCAGTAGCCGGCCGTCACCGAGACCACGCCATCCAGCTTCTCAAACGGCGGCTCCATGCACCAGAAGCACCCGCCGGCGAACGTCGCCGTTTCAGGCTTGCGTTCCATCGTTTCCTCCGATGATCCTGCCACGTTGACAACGCCGGACGCCATCAGCCACACCAGGAGTGCGACGGCCAGCCGGTACCACCCGAACGGCTCAAGGCCGTGGCGCGTGAGGTAGCGCACGAAGCCGCGCACCGCCAGCGCCGCCACGACCGCCGCCGACACGAACCCGCACAGGATGGACGCCGCACCCGCATCGCGCATCAGCGCGTGGCCGTTGATGACGGCATCCAGCAGCGTCGCCGCCCCCAGCGTCGGCAG
>JACQHS010000003.1 GCA_016198915.1 Candidatus Omnitrophota bacterium | reverse complement strand
TCAAGATCGTCAGCCACGGCTTGCTGGCGGTCGGCGGCGTCATCTCCTTGACGCTGGGCAGCCTCATGCTCTTTGAATCCCCCAGCCCGGAGTTCCACGTCTCGCTGTCGGTCATCATCCCGACCGTCGCCACGATCAGCTTCATCATCCTGTTCATCGTCCAGCGCGCGCTCAGCGCCCAGACGGTGCGCGTGGCGACCGGCGTCCAGGGGCTGCTCGGCGAGGTGGGGACCGCCTCGACCGACCTCGCGCCCGACGGCAAGGTGTTCGTGCACGGCGAGCTGTGGGACGCCACCAGCCCGCAGCCTCTCAAGCAGGGGGAGAAGGTGCGCGTCACCCAGGTCCAGGGGATGCGGCTCATGGTGGAGAAAACGTCGTGAGGTCAACGCGGAGGGCTGGATGGTCAACTTTGCGCTCGTGATCCCGATCTTCCTCGTCGTGATGTACCTGCTCAACTGCATCAAGATCCTCAACGAGTATGAGCGCGGGGTGGTCTTCCGGCTCGGCCGCATGGTTCCCACGCCGCTGGGGCCGGGCCTGAAGCTCATCATCTTCCCGATCGACCGGCTCCTCCGCATCAGCCTGCGGACCATCACGCTCGACGTGCCGCCGCAGGATGTCATTACGAAGGACAACGTGTCGATCAAGGTGAACGCGGTCGTCTACTTCCGCGTCATTGACCCCAATAAAGCGATCGTGGAGGTGGAGGATTACCTGTTCGCCAGCTCGCAGATGGCCCAAACCACGCTGCGCAGCGTCCTGGGCCAAGTGGAGCTGGATGAGCTGCTCGCCCAGCGGGAAAAGTTGAACCAGCAGCTCCAGACGCTCATTGATAAGCAGACCGACCCGTGGGGCGTGAAGGTCTCCGCGGTCGAGATCAAGCAGGTGGACTTGCCGGAGGAGATCCGCCGGGCCATGGCCCGCCAGGCCGAGGCCGAGCGGGTGCGGCGCGCGAAGATCATCGGGGCCGACGCCGAGTTCCAGGCGGCGCAAAAACTGGTGGACGCGGCCCGCCTGATGAGCGAACAGCCCATGTCGCTGCAGATGCGCTACCTCCAGACGCTCGCCGAGATCGCGACGGAGAAGAACTCCACGACGATCTTTCCCATCCCGATCGATCTCATCAAGCCCTTCCTGGAGAAAAAATAGCGCCGGGGTGGTGAAACTGGCAAACACGCGGGCCTCAAAAGCCCGTGCCCGCAAGGGCTTGTGGGTTCAACTCCCACCCCCGGCACTCTCTGTGCAATGTTTGATGTGTAATGTGTCATAGAATGCCGAATGAGAAATAGAAACGTCCCCCAATCCCTCGTTCTCTACTTCCTTATCACCCGCAGAGCGGCGTTCGGCAAACCAAAGACGACCTCGTAGGCAACGGGTGACACGGCGCCAGGGCCCGCCGCAATAGCCGTATTACCCGAAGTTGATTAAGTTATCATTATATGATAACATTCCAACATGCGCTTTCGGACGAGAATTCGGCAGGTGGCTCGGTCCCGCGGACTGACGGCGGCGGACGTGGCCCGTCGGCTGGGGCTCTATCGCTCCAACCTCTCTGCGATGGATGCCGGCAGACGCTCGGTGTCTCTGCGCCTCTTGGGCCGTGTGGCGCGGCTGCTGGGCTGTAGCCCGGCCGACCTGTTGGAAGGCAGCTGGGCGCCGCAACGCCCGTTGTTTCGTCACCCTGCCCTCACGCACGCCCTCGAGACTCGCGATCAACGGTTGATCGATGGGCGTGAGTGCGGCTGGGTCCATACCGCCCTGTTGGCCTGGCAGCGCCACTACGGAGATCGCTCGTGAGCCGGCGGCTGGGCCGCGATCCGTATCGCGCGGTCATCCAGCAATTCAACCGGAAGGGCGTGCGCTACGTCGTGGTGGGCATGGCGGGAATTAACTACTACGCTCGCAATCCCGCGGAGACGTTTGCCACGCTGGACTATGATCTGTTTCTTGAGCCATCGCTGCGCAACGTGGAGCGTGCGATCCTCGTGCTGCAAGAGTTCGGGTTCACCCTGGGGACCGCCGCCGGTGTGCTGCGCAGCGTTGACCTGCGGCGGATCGTCCGTCACCGCACCACCCTGACCGCCACGACACCCGATGGCCTCATGATTGAACTGTTGCTTGAGGTATCGGGCTACCCCTTTTCGGAACTCTCCCGTGATGCCGCGACGGTGACGATCTGGGGCGTTCCGGTGAAGGTGGGCCGGCTGAGCAAACTGCTGCGATCGAAGCAGCTCGCCGGCCGCCCCAAAGACCGCCAGTTTTTGCGCCGCTATCAAGCGCTGCTGCGTGAGGAGCAGAGAGCGACCCCGTAGGCAGCGCGTGGCGCGGAGCGGAAGGTCAGGAAGATGACGAGGCGGGACTAAGCAGCGCTTGCTGGTGGGCGGAGAAGACGCCGATGCGCCGAAAGCGGTCGTAGCGGCGCGAAAGCAGGGTGTCCAGCGGCATGGACTCGACGAGCTTCAGAAAGCGCAGGATCGACGCGCGCAGCCGCTGCGCGACGAGCTCCGAATCGCGGTGCGCCCCGCCGAGCGGCTCTTCGATCGCTTCATCCACGATGCCCAGCCGCAGCAGATCGCTGGAGGTCAATTTCAACGCCGCCGCGGCATCGGGTGCTCGCGCGCGGTCGCGCCAGAGGATCGCCGCACAGCCCTCGGGCGAGATGACGGAGTAGTAGGCGTTCTCCAGGATCGCCATCCAGTCCCCGACGCCGATCCCCAACGCCCCGCCGGATCCGCCCTCTCCGATCACGCAGATATAGATCGGCGTCTTGAGACGAGCCATCTCCCGCATGTTATAGGCGATGGAGTGCGCCTGGCCGCGCTCCTCAGCGCCGATCCCGGGATACGCGCCGGGGGTATCCACCAAAATTACCGCCGGCACATGAAACTTCTCCGCCAGCCGCATGAGGCGCAGCGCCTTGCGGTAGCCCTCCGGGTGCGCCGAGCCGAAATTGCGCATGAGGTTCTCTTTGGTGTCCCGCCCCTTCTGGTGGCCGAGCACGAGGCAGGGTTTCCCCTCGAAGAGGGCCGTACCCCCGACGAGCGCTCGGTCATCGCCGAAGAGCCGATCGCCGTGCAGCGGAATGAACTCGTTCATGAGCAGGCTGATGTAGTCGAGGGTATAGGGACGCTGGGGGTGGCGGGCGAGCTGGACTCGCTGCCAGGGAGTGAGACTGCCGTAGATCCGGCGCTTGAGCTGCTCGAGCTGGACTTCGAGCGTCTTCAGGATTTCGAGGGATTTCTCGCGGCCCGCGGCCTTTCGGGCTTCCTGGAGGCGGTGTTCCAGTTCAGCGATCGGTTTCTCAAAATCATAGCGGTAACCGTTCATCCCGGATATGACCGTCGCTTGTCGTGGCTGCATCGCGGACTCCTGGAGGCCGCGCAGACCGTCTAATTCACAATCGTGACTTCGGTCCCGATCGGGACGATGGCGAAGAGTTCCTCGACGTCGCTGTTGGTCATCCGCACGCACCCCGCCGTCGCCTGCTGGCTGATGGGGGCGGGGTCCACGGAGCCGTGGATGCCGTAGCCGGCCTTGTCGAATCCCATCCAGCGGGTGCCGAGAATGTTTTCGGGGCTGCCCTGCGGGACGACGGCGCCCTGCTTATACCACACCGGATCGGGGATTCGGTTGACGATCGTGAACGTGCCCTCCGGCGTGGAATCATCCTTGCCCGTCCCCACCGGGTAGCTTTTGATGAACTGGTTGTCCTCGGTGAGCAGCAACTGCTTTTGCGATTTGTCCACGACGATGGTGAACCGCCCCTTCGGCACTTTGAGCTTCTGCTGAGGGCGGATCGTGTCGCTGGTCAGGCCGTTGGCGCGCTTGAGGAACTCCACGGTTGTGCGGTTGGCCGAGGCGATCTTTCCAAGCGTGTCGCCCCTCTGCACCTGATGAACGGTGTCAAGCTCCGTCACAATGGGAGAAAAGAGGAGGCTGACGTTCACCTGACCCAGCCGCTCCTGCGTGCGGCTGATGAGCGACGACTCGGGGAAGCGCTCCAGGAGCATGCGGTACATCGCCCGCGCTTCCACGAGGTTCTGCTGGGCTTCGTACGCTTCGCCGAGCTTCAGCATGGCGTCATCCGCCCAGGGAGAGTCCGGAAACGTGCCGATGAGGTCCTCCAGTTGCGTCTGGGCCTCGTCGAGACGGCCCTGCTGCGCGTTGCGCGATGCCTGCGCCAACAGCTGACGGTCCTTGCCCCCAAACCACCCTTGGTGGCTTGCGATCACCACCGCCCCGACGCCCACGAGCGCTCCCAGCCCCACCGCGGCCCCGACTATGACCTGACGACGCATGCCTTCCCGTCCTCCTAACGTCTCGCGCTAGCGCAGCGCGACCGCCGTCACCACTCCGATCGCCATTCCCACGAGCACCTCAAACGGCGTGTGACCCAGCAGCTCCTTCAACCGCTGCTCCTGGATCCGCCGTTTAAAGTACATATCCTCCATGATCTTGTTGAGCACCTGTGCCTGCCGTCCGCTCCAGCGGCGGACCCCTTGCGCGTCAAAGAGCGTGATGACGGTGAACGCCACGACGGCGGCAAAGAGCGGCGAGTTGTACCCCGCCTGATCACCCACCGCGACGCTCAACGCCGTGACGCCGGCCGCATGGGTGCTGGGCATGCCGCCGGTGCCAATGAGCCATCGAAAATCAAAGCGGCGCAGCTGGATGACGCCGCCAAGAATTTTCAAACCTTGCGCGACAAGACACGCCACGAGCCACGCCATGAAGGCCTGGTTGGAGAGCCAGGCGTTCACGTTCGATGTCATTCCTGCGTCGACTGCGGCTCCAACACGTTGACGTGCAACGGGCGGATGGATCCGAGGGTGGGAAGACCGTCGCGGACGAGGAACCCTCGGTTACCTGCGGCGAGCTCGCGCAAGTCCTCTTCTTTCTGCGCCTGGGCGCGGGCGCGCCACTCGACCCAGCGCTCATTCCAGATCTTGCGCCGGACCTCGCGGATGGCGAGCCGCAGCTCGTTGATCGACGACAGCTTCGCTTCGAGCTGGGCTTTCTCCGTCGTCACCGAGCCGAGTTGGGCGGACAGCGAGGCGTCACGCTGGCGCAGCTGCTCGTGCTCCTGCTGCAGCGCGGCAAGTTCCGTGAGGCTCTGATCCAGCTGAGTCTTCACCTGTTGCAATTCACTCTGAAGACCGGTGAGATCCTCGGACTGTCCTTCGATCGTCTCCTTGGCGCTGCTCAACTCTTGGCTCAGTTGTGCGCGCTCCGCCTGCAGCTGGTCCAGGGTCTGCTGGGCTTCGCTGTAGGCGGTCGTGATCCGGCGCTTTTGGGACTCCAGCGACAGGGTCCGCCAGAGGCTCGCGGCGACCACGACCGCCAACACGATGAGCACGATCTGGTTTCGCTGTACGGCCATCCTTGGGATTCTCCTTGACTGTGGGAGCGGGGTATATTATGCTGCAGTATAGTCTTCCCCGCCTCGCAACACAAGTCCTTTTTCTCCCATGCTCGCACGTGTTATCTCCTACACTACCTTAGGGTTAGACGCTCTTCCCGTCGATGTCGAGGTGGACGCCTCGCAAGGGCTGCCCACCTTTACGATCGTCGGCCTGCCTGATCAAGCGGTGAGGGAAGCTCGCGAACGCGTGCGCGCCGCCTTGCTCAACAGCCAATTAGACCTGCCCTCCCGGCGGTTGATCGTGAATCTGGCCCCGGCGGACATCAAAAAGGAAGGCGGCGTGTTTGACTTGGCGATCGCGCTGGGGATCCTTGCCGCCTCCGGACAGCTGAATCCCGCTGCGGTCGCCGCCGTGGTCGCCGTGGGTGAGCTGGCGCTGGATGGCCGTGTGCGTCCGGTGCCTGGTGTGCTGCCGATCGCCAGAGCGCTTCGCAAGCAGTGGCGCCGCCTGTTGGTGCCGGCGGCGAACGCGGCGGAAGCCTCTGTCGTGCATGGAGTTACCGTGGTTCCGGTCAGATCACTGAGCGAGGCGGTGGACGAGCTCTCGGGAACGCGCGCCCCGACCCCGGTGCGCCGAGCCGCCCGCCGCAGAGCGCAGCGCTGCGACGGCGATGAGGCAGATTTCGCCGACGTCACAGGCCAGGTCCATGCCAAACGCGCGCTCGAAATCGCGGTCGCCGGCGGCCATCATCTGCTGCTCCTGGGGCCGCCGGGGGCTGGCAAGACGATGCTGGCCAGCCGCCTGCCGACCATCCAGCCGCCGCTCTCGCTCGAGGAGGCGCTGGAGACCACGACCATCCACAGCGTGGCTGGGTTACTGAATGGCCGAGCGCTGCTTTGGTCGCGTCCGTTTCGCGCGCCGCACCACACCACCTCCGCCGTCGCCCTCGTCGGCGGCGGCACCAATCCCAAGCCCGGCGAAGTGTCGCTGGCGCACCACGGGGTGCTGTTCCTCGATGAGCTGCCGGAGTTTCACCGGGACGCGGTCGAGAGCCTGCGCCAGCCGCTGGAAGAGGGGGTGGTGCGCATCGCGCGGGCGAAGCGGTCGCTCACGTTTCCGGCGCGGTTCATGCTGGTCGCCGCGATGAATCCGTGTCCGTGCGGCTACTTCACCGATCCCCGCGGTCGGTGCCGCTGCCCCTCGACGAGAGTGGCCGCGTATCTGGCGAAGCTCTCGGGGCCGCTCCTTGACCGCATCGACCTCCATGTGGAGGTGCCGGCGGTGCCCTTCAGCGCGCTCTCCCAAGCGCCGGGTGGCGAGTCCTCGGCGCACATCCGCGCGCGGGTGCAGCAGGCGACTCGCTTCCGCCGGCACCGCAAGCAGTCGTGCCCCAATGCGCAGCTGCGGACGAGGGACCTGAGCGCGTTCTGCCGCACCTCCCCGGACGCCGACACACTTCTAACCTCGGCTATGAAGGGATTGGGCCTTTCGGCCCGGTCCTACTCGAAGATTCTCAAGATCGCCCGCACGATCGCCGATCTGGCTGCCGCGCCCCGCATCGACGCCGCGCACGCCGCTGAGGCCGTTCAATACCGCGTAAAATCGCTTGATGGTTGATAGCGGGACGTGATTTTCCGCCTCTTGTCGTCGAGGATCGCGTCGGGCACACTTGATGTAGGTCACAATTGAGAGATCCCTGACGATAAATTGCCACACCCGGAGAAATCCGGGGTCGGAAAGCTACGGGTCCTTCGGGGTCAGTCCCCTCCGGGGACAGACCCCTCTAGAGGAAAGCCGGGCTGCCGAACCAGCCGACGAAGGATCGCCGAGCCGCCGAACCAGGGAGTTCGGCGGTTTTCATTTTTCCCTTATCAGGCGATCGGAGGTCGGATGGGAGCTCGGGGGTTCTTCTTCGTCTGGGTGCTGTTGATCATCGCATTCCAGAGCGTGCTGCTGTCTGCGATTCTCACCCGCACCACGAGCGAGCAATGGGCGGCGCGGCGCTTCACCGACCATGAACAGGCTTTTCAGCTCGCCGAAGCCGGCATCGATGATGCCCTGCGCGTCTTGCAGATGAGCAGCCTCAACTGGAATGAGGAACTGGTCGGCGCCGATGGAATCCCCGCTACCGCCGATGACGGGATCCTTCCCTTCGGACTCACCGTGACTCTCGCCACCGGTTCCTATACGGTGAAAATTTCCGATAACGACGACGAACGCGCCCCAAACCCCAACGATCCCGCTGTGGATGTTGATGGCGTTATCCGGATTGATTCGGTCGGCACGACGCCGTGGCATCAGCGGGCAGTGGCAGTGTCGCTCTGGGCGCTTTTCAACCACGCCATTGCCGCGCAGGTGGACATCCTCCTGCGGCAAGCCTCCGCCCTGGGCAACATCCACGCGAACCAAAACATCGAGGTCCGACAGACCAGCGAGCTCTTCGGCTCTTCTCAGGCCACGGCTGCCGGATCGTTCGTCATCCCGGCCGGCGAGACGCTCATTCACTCATCTGGCGATCTGATCGGTGGTGATCCGACCATCACGTTCTTTCGTCCCGACGAGACCGCGCTACGTAACGCCGTCACCCGGTGGGACGCGGCGAACTGGAAAGGGACGATCGCCCTGGCCAACAACGACGTCATCGGCTACGAGCGGCAGCTCGGCAACCCGCCCAACTCGCCTCAGACGGTCTCTCTCCCGGCGTCTGATCGAGCCACCATTGTCATGTTCGACGGCAATTCGATTCGCTTCCGACAGCGCCTCGGCACGTTCAGCGCCGGGGACGTCTGCCAGGTTCCCGTGATCCTAAGCATCATTGCCCTCGGGGGCGGGTCCATCGCGTTTGAGCAGCCGGTGTGCCTGCGTGGGCTGATCTGGGCCGAGGGGAATATTACCGTGGCTCAAGAATCGACCATCACCGGCGCTGTCGTGAGCGCAGCCGGCAGCATCGACGTCAAGCAGAGCAGCTCCATCACCTTCAGCCGCACCGCGATTGACGCTTCCCTACTGCCAGGATTTTCAGGGTCGACCGTCCTCATCTGGCAAGAGTTGTAAGACGAGTCCCCGCCACGCCAGCCGGGGGCGGATGTGATACAATCGGACCATCGCCGATGGCCGAGCCGAACGCTCCCAAACCGAAGTGGTACTACAACGTCTGGTTTGTCCTTGTGATGCTCTTCTTCGTCGTGGGGCCGCTGGGTCTTCCCTTGGTCTGGAAGAACCCGCGATTTTCCCGATGGGTAAAGGTGGTGCTGACGATCGTCATGGCCGTGTACACCGTGGCCCTCATCGATGCGACGATTCGCATGGCCCGAGTGATCATGCAGACCGTCGAGCAGTTCAACGCCACCCGCCCGTGATCATGCGATGGTGGGCTGTCCTCAGTGGCCTGTTGGCCTTCGGCTGCGTGACCAGCAGTTATAATCCCGCCACACAGACCCAGGACTACAGCCTCACGTCCACCAGCAAGGAGGTCGCCGTCGGCCGGCGGATCGCCCAGCGCATCGCCGAGGAACTGACGATCGCGGATGATGAGCCGATGCAGGAACGCGTGCGCACCATCGGCCATCGCCTCGCGGCCGTCTGCGATCGGCAGGAGCTCATCTACAGCTTTACGGTGGTCAAGGATGAT
Organism: Candidatus Omnitrophota bacterium; assembly: GCA_016198915.1. Lineage (GTDB taxonomy): Bacteria > Omnitrophota > Gorgyraeia > Aquiviventales > Aquiviventaceae > JACQHS01. The sequence continues at coordinate 2,051 of JACQHS010000003.1, read as the reverse complement.
GACGTCAACGCGTTTTCCCTGCCGGGCGGCTACGTGTTCATCAACGACGGGCTCGTCAAGAAGACGGCCAACGAGGACGAACTGGCGGGGGTCATCGCGCACGAAGTCGCCCATATCACGGCCCGGCATGCGGTGAAGCGCTTCGAGGGCGGCCTCGGCCTGCAGATCGCCCAGTTGGCCACGATGGCCGCCCGTCAAGGCGCAGCGGCGCGTGGGCTGGGGGTCGCGATGCGCGCCGCCCAGCTGGCGTACGCCCGTCAGGACGAATTGGAGGCGGACCGGCTGGGAGTGAAATACCTCAGGGCGGCGGGGTTTGATCCGAAGGGGATCCTGACGTTCCTAGAGAAACTCCGGGATCTCGACCACGGGAAGTCGCACTACCTGCCCCGCGGCGTGACACGCCCGCAGTATGCCATGAGCCACCCCTACGTGCCGGAGCGTCTGCGGGCCGTCAAAGAAGAACTCTATGGCGTGGCGGACTATATCGACTATCTCAACACGCCCGACTGAGTATCAGCCCAATGGCACGCCAGCCATGGCCCAGTCGGACCGCTTGACATCGCGAAAGACGATCCACACCTGTTCTTTCTGCACCTTGGCGATGTCCACAAACGCGTTCGTCAAGGCATCCGCCAGCTCGCGTTTCTGCTGCGGACTGCGTCCCTCGAGCCAGTCCACGGTAATCATCGGCATCGTCACGCCTCCTTCGACGTCGCCGCCACCGCTTGACCCAGCCTGCCGTCAGCGCTGCGGAGTGCCGCGCGCAGCTCGCCGACCAAGTACAGCGACCCGGTGACGACGATCGCGTCCGACGGTGAGACCGCGTTCAAGAGATAGGTATAGGCGTCCGCCGCGTCGGACATCACATGCACGTCCGGACAAAAGGCGGACAACCGCTGGGCCAGCGCCGTCGGGACCAGCGCCCGCGGATGGCGGCTCTTCGTGCAGGTCGCGCTGAGGGCGAGCCTCCCCACCACCGCCCCGAAACCCTCCACCGATTTATCCGCCGACATGCCGATCAGCAGATGGATCCGGCGGCTGCCGGAGAGTTCCACGAGGGTGTCGCGCAGGGCGGCGGCGGCTTGGGGATTGTGGGCGCCGTCCATCACGACGAGCGGCTCTTCGTGCACTACCTCCAGCCGTCCGGGCCACACCACGCGGGCGAGGCCCCGCTCCACGACGCTGTGGGGGATGCCGGTCGGGGACAACGCTTCCAGCGCCCCGATGGCGAGGACCGCGTTCTGCGCCTGATGGCGCCCGAGAAGGGGGATCGTGAGTGCTTCATACAGGCCGCGCAGTCCGGTGACAGTGACGTCGAGACCTCGGAGATCATGGCGGTGAATGGCCGCCGTGAGATCCCGTCCGCCGGTCAGCAACGGCACGCCCTCCTGGTCGCAGATGTTCCGGAGGGCCTCCTCAACCACAGGGGACTGGGGCGCTGAGAGCACCGTCTGGCGGGATTTGATGATGCCCCCCTTCTCTCTGGCGATCAACGCCAGGTCCGCCCCCAAGACCTCCGCGTGATCCACGCCGATCGGCCCGAACACCGACACCGCTTGGTGGAGGACATTCGTGGCATCCAAGCGGCCGCCCAGCCCGACCTCCACGACCGCCACCTCAACTCGCTGTTGGTTGAAAAAGAGAAACGCGAGCGCGGTCAGGATTTCGAAGTAGGTGGGGATTTCCTCAGGCCCGAGTGCCCGCATCGCCTCCAGGTGAGGCTGCAGCTGCCTCACGAGCGCGGCAAACGCCGAAGGCTGAATCCAATCATCGGCATGGACATGGACCCCCACCGGACGATCGGATCCCCACACCCGGATGCGTTCACGCAGATCCTCGAGATGCGGTGACACGTACAGGCCGGCGCGCAACGGTGTTTCCCGCAGCATGGCGTAGAGCATCGCGCAGATGGAGCCTTTGCCGTTGGTGCCTCCCACAAGGACGCTGCGGAACGACCGTTGGGGATCCCCCACCCGCTGACAGAGCCGTCGCATCCGGTCCAGCGTCATCTGGCGCATCGCCGTCGGCCGCGGCGTCTGCTCGTAATTCAC
>JACQHS010000082.1 GCA_016198915.1 Candidatus Omnitrophota bacterium | reverse complement strand
GTTCGATTTTCGGGCCCATGGGGGAAGCGGCGGGCGGGTCACGTCGTTCGGTTGGCGGGAGCAGCGCGACCTGGAAGGGGCGCTGGCGTTTCTCGGGCAGCAACCCGACGTTTCGGCCAAGCCTTACGGCGTGTACGGCATCTCGATGGGAGGTGCGGTGGCGCTCATGGCCGCCGCACGCGATGAGCGCCTGGCGGCCGTGGTGGCCGACAGCTCCTATCCCAGCTTGGAGGACGCTCTGGGCCGACACTTGACGCTTCTGTACCCAGTGCCAAAGGTCCCGTTTCTGTGGTTTGTGTTGGCTACGTACCGGCTTCGATTCGGGGTCTGGCCGCGGGACGTGTCGCCCCAGGACAGCGCAACCCGGCTGTCGCCGCGGGCGGTGTTGCTCATCCACGGCGCCGATGACCCCAGGATGCCGGTGGCAGGGACGCAACGGATGTTCGCCGCCGCCGCTGAACCGAAGGAGCTCTGGGTCATTGAGGGTGCCCAGCACTTGGAAGGATATGGACTCGCCCCGCAAGCCTACCGGGATCGTCTCGTCAGGTTCTTCCAAGCCCACCTAGGTTCTATTTAACAGAATAGCTCTTATAAGACATTATTGAGGCAGCAAAAGAGGGTTTAGGGCGTGTTCTTGCGCTGCACGGTCGGTGGAATCGAGGCCTCATCCAGCACTGCACTCATCGGTCCCCACGGGGTGGTCGCCTTCACGAGCAGCGGCAGACGGTGCTCGTCCGCTGTCAGGTACGCCCACAGGCGCCCGCGCTTCACCAGCAACCCTTTGAACGATGCCTTCGGCTCCACGACCACGCACGAAAAGGTTCCCCGCTTCAGGAGCTCCAGAGGGATGATGGGAAGGACCTCAATCTCGGTGTGGAAGATCTTTTCATCGGTATAGATGTTCAGCGACAGCGACCGGCCCGGCTGGAGCGGCTGGCGGCGAAACCAGTACAGGGCGCTGATGAGGTCTTCGAAGGTTTCGGGCAGCGCGATTTCTTTGACCGCGTTGTTGACCAGCGACCGGTACGTGGCGATGGCGCGCTGATGGTCAAACGTCACGATCTCGTGGGCGCGGTAGCGTCCCTCTCGTTGGTCCTTTTCAAAGCGAACCGGCTTCAGCGTGTCCACATCCAGGTAGGAGTGGATCGTGTCGTGGATGGGATAGAAGGTTGAGAGCACCTCGTTGGTATGCCCCTGGACCTCGATGTGGTAGGCTGGACGGCCCTCAATCGTGACGATCTCCTTGACCTCGATCCATCCGGACCCGACAGGGATGCCGATCCAGCGGCCGTGAAATCCGAGCCGTTCGCCGACCAGGGGGTTCGGGTGCGCAGCCGCAGCGATGCTCGCGGGCGAAGAGTCTTCGGGCCAGACGGCAGCCGCCGGAGAGAGCCACAGGGATAGCAGAATGACAACGGCCCCTGGCACGTACTCCAAGGGCCGCTTGGGATTTCGGCTGGATATGATCTTATTCCCACGCGTAATCAGTTAACTCCATGCCGTCATAGGGTGAGGCGTAATCTTTCGGATACGGGATCGGAAACGTGACCGCTTCATAGAGGCCCACGCCCCCGCGCAACCCTGTGAGGCCGATCCCCTTCACCAGGCCCCAAGCCAGGCCGGTCACGGGGTTGGATTCCTGGCTGCCCATGTGAATCTGCTTGGGCAGCTCAATCCAACAGGTGAGGACATTGGTCAGCCCCCGCCCCGCCTTGTGGATCGGGTCCTGGGCCCAAGCCACCGTGTGGAGGCACCCCATCACGCTTGCAATGGCAAAGCCGCTCACGAGCATCCGATACATGACGCGTTCTCCTACTCTGCCCAATCCCCGTGGGCGTAGATAAATTCCGGCTGCAGGATCGGGGCGAAATCCTGCTTCGGAAATTTCACAAAGAACGTCGCCGCTTCGGTCAGCCCAACGACCCCGCGCACGACCCCGTTCCACGCCCCTTGCAGAATTCCCACCGTCAGCGCCGCGGGGTAGCCGTCTTTTCGGCCGACCAGCTCCGGCGTTCTGACCAGCTCAGCCGGGCAGGAGGCCACGTTCACGATGCCCCGTCCCAGCTTTCGCAGTGCGCCGCTCATGTAGGACGGCGAGCCGCCGTCATCCGCAAACGCCGGCGACGCCATCCCGACGACCAGCACCGTGATTCCAAGCCACCGCAGCCACGCCCTACGCGTGCTCATGGTGTGCCCCTCCTCCGTGTGATGCCCGCACCCACCAAACCACCATCCCCCCCATCATCAGCAGGACCATCCAACTGGCCGCACCGTTGACCAGCCGGCTGGTTCCGACAAGCCACGATAGTGAAGGATCCGTGAATTCAATCAGCAGTTTATTGACGCGGGCGCCGTAGGCGAGCACGGCGTGCAGTCCGACCGCAAGGTAGAGCTGGTGAGTGAGCAGGAAACTCAGCGCCAGCACCCCGCCGAACAAAAACAACCCTCCCAGCTCGAGCCAGACCGCCAGGCTCAGCGCCGAGGCTTTGAGATGCACCACCGCGTAGAGGGCGCTGCTGGCGATCACCGCAAGCGCCTTTGAGCAGGCCAGCAAGTGCTGGAGGATGAACCCCCGAAAGACCATCTCTTCCAGCACGCCGACCAGGACCGCCGCGGGGAGGAATCCGACCACCGTCCTCCACAATTTGAGGGAATCTGCCGTGATATGCACGCGGCAGACGCCGAGCGCGAGCCACGTGCCAAACAAGAGGCCCAGGGCGCTTAGGCCCAGCAGCACGCCGAATCGGAATTGGCGCTTGCCTGCCCCTGAGGCCGCAAAACCATAGGAGCGAAACGACCGCCGCTCAAGTGTCCGAATGAACAGCCAGAGAGAGAGCGCGGCTGCGATAGAGGCGCACCGGCGGAAGACGGTCCAGAACGGCAGCTCCACCACCGGCGCTGCGGCGAAGCTGAACAGCAGGCTGAGGAGGAAGACGCAGAACCCATAGCCGGCGATCGTCGCAACACCCGACACGCAGGCCTGGCGTCTCTCCGCAGGAGTCTTAGCGATCGCTGGCTCCACGAATGAAGGCCTCGATGAGTTGCCGCGCATGTTCATCCGCCATCGGCTTGGGCGGATGCTTCATCGTCCAGGCGGAAACCGAGAGCAGCGGGCCGCGGAGCCGCCGGTCGCGGGCCAACCGCAGGCAGCGGATCGCATCAATGGTCATGCCCGCGCTGTTGGGCGAATCTTCAACAGACAACCTCACTTCGACCTCCAGCGGGCAGTCCCCGAATCCGCGCCCCTCGATCCGCAGAAAACAGACTTT
>JACQHS010000081.1 GCA_016198915.1 Candidatus Omnitrophota bacterium | reverse complement strand
TCTGCCGCTCGCGGCGGCCGTAGGTCAAGTTCCCCAGCCGGTCGCTCATGCCGAACTCGCACACCATCCGGCGCGCCAGCTCGGTGGCGGTCTCGATGTCGTTCTGAGCGCCCGTCGTGATCTCGCTGAAGACGAGCTCTTCCGCCGCCCGGCCGCCCATCATGACGGTCATGCGGGCCGTCAGCTCCTGCTTGCTCATCGTGTAGCGGTCCTCCAGCGGCAGCTGCATCGTGTAGCCCAAGGCATGGGCGCCGCGGGGGATGATGGAGACCTTGTGCACCGGATCGGTGCCCGGGGTCATCAGGGCGACGAGGGCGTGTCCGGCTTCGTGAAAAGCTGTGATTTTTTTCTCCCGCTCGTTCAACACGCGGGTCTTCCGCTCCGGCCCGGCGATCACGCGCTCAATCGCCGCCTCCATCTCTTGGGTGTCGACCCCTTCCTTGTTTCGCCGGGCCGCCAGGAGTGCTGCTTCGTTGGCCAGGTTGGCCAGATCCGCCCCGGAGAAGCCGGGCGTCTGACGCGCGACGGACTTCAAATCGACTTCCTTGCCCAGCTTGATCTTGCGCGTGTGCACCTTGAGGATCGCTTCCCGCCCGACGATATCCGGGAGACTGATGACGACCTGGCGGTCAAATCGTCCCGGGCGCAGGAGTGCTGGATCCAGGACGTCGGGCCGGTTGGTCGCGGCCATGAGGATGAGGCCTTCCTGGGTGTCGAAGCCGTCCATCTCCACGAGGAGGGCGTTGAGCGTCTGCTCGCGCTCATCATGCCCGCCGCCGATCCCCGCGAACCGCTGGCGGCCCACCGCGTCGATCTCATCGATAAAGACAATCGCGCCCTTCGCCCCTTGGCGGGCGTTGCGGCGCGCCTGCTCGAAGAGATCTCGGACCCTCGAAGCTCCAACTCCGACAAACATCTCCACGAAATCCGAGCCGCTGATGCTGTAGAAGGGCACGTTCGCTTCCCCGGCTACCGCCTTGGCCAGCAGCGTTTTGCCGGTGCCCGGCAGGCCGATGAGCAGCACGCCCTTGGGGATCTTGCCGCCCAGCCGCTGGAACCGCTTGGGGTCCTTCAGGAACTCGATGATCTCCCGGAGCTCTTCCTTAGCCTCGTCGATGCCCGCGACGTCATCGAACGTCACGCGCGTGCCTGTTTCAGGAGTGACAAGCCGCGCGCGGCTCTTGCCGAACGACAGCAGACGCCCCCCGCCCTGGGCCGAGCGCATGACAAACCACATGATCCCTAAGAGAACGATCCACGGCGCAAACGCCATCAGGATGCCGAGGAACCCGGCCTGGGGCGGCTGGACATCAAAGGTGGAGACGTTCTCTCGGAGCATCTGGATGAGCTGGTCATTCTGCGAGGGGATGAAGACGCGGAAGATCTGCCCGCTGCTGAGTCGGCCTTCGACCATGGTGTCCACCAGCCGCGCTTCAGCGATCTCCTGCGTCTTCGGATTCTCTTGGACGAGGCGGTAGAACTCGCTGTAGGTCATGGCCTTCTGCTGGACGGCGTAATACGACAGCGCTCGGATGAGCGCAATCGTGCCCAACCCGAGCAGGAACACCAGCACCCAGCGGGACCGCTGGGGCGCCGGCGAAGGCGGCGTTGGTCGTGAGGCTGGCCCTACCGAACCCATGCACGCTCCGTCGTGATCAGAGACAAGGAAGCTTTAGTATACTGCGTCATCCGATGATGGGCAAGCTTGGAAGCGCAGGCGGTCCGGCTCGCGGAGCACCCGCACTCCTCCCGGCAGATCGACCGCGGCGCGGAGAGCGCCCGGACCGAGCAGCCGCTCCAGCTTGAGCCAGTGCCGAAATTCAAACTCGTTGAGGTCGCCTTGGAGCTGGCGCAGCGCCTGGCGGACGAGCTGCCGCTGCAGCGCCTGCGGCTGGCGAGCCAGCGCCGGCAAGTTGAGAGCGATCTCGCCCTTCCGCGACGGTTTGGCCATCCGCTTCCAGTGACGCTGCGCGGCTGACTCTAAATACGTGCCGTCCACACGGCTCTGTCCCGCCAATTGCACGAGGGCCTGCTTGATGTTGGGGTTGTAGTCGCGCGCAAGCCACGGCAGCAGCTCATGACGGATGCGGTTGCGCAGAAACCTGCGGTCCTCGTTGCTGGGATCCTGACGAGCGGTGAGTCCGGCGCTCGCGAGGTAGCCGGCGATCTCCTGCCGCCAGCAGCTGAGCAGCGGGCGCACGATGCGGATCCCCTGGGCCTCGCGCATGACCGGAATCCCGGCCAGTCCGGTCAGACCGCTGCCCCGCAGCAGCCGCATCAGGACGGTCTCCGCCTGGTCGTCCGCGGTATGGGCGAGTGCCACGACATCCGCCGACCAACGGGCGGCCGCCTTCAGAAAGCTTTCGTAGCGGATGCGGCGCGCCCCGTCTTCGAGCGACCAGCGGTGGGCGCGGCAGAGGGCTTCCACGTCCCGCTGCTCAATGACGGCGGGGATCTTGAATCGCGCGGCGAGGGCTTGGACAAAGGCCGCATCCGCGGCCGAGTCCGGACGCAGCTGATGGTCCACATGGACCACGCAGAGCTTCAGCCGCAGCGCCGGCTGCAACTGGACCAGGACGTGCAGCAGCGTGACGGAGTCCGCCCCGCCGGAGACACCCACCATGACACGGTCATCCCGATGGATGAGCTGAAGACGAAGGATCTCGCGGCCGACCCGTGCGACGAAGGACTCACGCACACCGGTCATGGCTGACCCAGCCGCCGCATCGCAAGGCTGAGCACCCGCCGCACGTCCCGCCGCCGCTCCCGCTTGTTCCTCAGGAGGATCGCTTCGCGCGCCCGCGGATCATCGATGCGGCTGACGACATCCACCGCCGCCATCCGGACATCGGTCTTCCGGTCACGCAGTGCCTTGATGAACGCGGGAAGAATGTCCGGATTGGTCTGCTGGAGCGGCTCAAGACCCAGCAGGGCCGCCCGCCGCACCAGCGCCTGTTTGTCCGTGCTCAGCGCCTCGAGCAGGGTGGGAACCGACGCCGCCCCCTCGATCGCGGCGAGTGCGCGCAGCGCATACGCCCGCATCTCCGGTTCGCGATGCGTCAGATACGCGCGAATGAGCGGTGCGGTGCCCGCTTCTCGCAACGCTTCAAGACGCAAAAATCCCAGCTGCTGCTGGTACGGATCCTTGGACTCTACGAGCTGGAGCGCCTCAACGGCTTTGGGGCTCGGCGCCGGCGACGGCACGTCCTCCCCGCCCGCGACACCCGCCAGCGTCAGCGACAGGACCAGGAATACACCGACGGCGTCTGTGGGTTGGCTGCTCATGCGATGTCTCCTCAGATGCTCACGCCGCAGGAAGGCTTTCTGCTTCTCCAGCTGACGCTCCACCTCGGCAAACGCCTTGCGGATCGTCATCCCGGCCTGCCGGCCTTCCTCATGCGCCGCCACGGTATGACCGGGGACGTGGCAGGTCAGCGCCGTGTGAAAGAGTTTGTGGGTGCCGTTTTCCTCAAACAGCACGTGCAGGGACACCGCGTCCGGCTGGAAATGATTCAGCTTCTCCTCTAGCCGCCCAATCAGGTCTTCCAACAGGGCTCTGACGTGCTCTTTCGGTCCGACATGCTTGAGTTCAATGATGCGCTTCATCTGAAAGAATGAGTGGCGGCGACTGGATTCGAACCAGTGACCCGCGGCTTATGAGTCCGCTGCTCTGCCAACTGAGCTACACCGCCTGATCGGCGCCGCCGGGGTGGTAGCCGGCGGGGTCAATGATCACCGAAAGAAAGCCAAGCTTCTGCAACTCCCGTTCCGTCTGCTGGCGCAGGAGCGTATCATTAAACCGCAAGACCGCGTCGGGTTCCACCTCAATGCGCGCCTGCCCGCCGAGATGGCGGACACGGACTTGGCGAAACCCTTGGCTGTAGAGAAACGCTTCGGCGCGCTCAATCTGCCCGAGTTTGTCTTCCGTCACTTCGAGGCCGTGCGGAACCCGGGAGGAGAGGCACGCATTCTGCGGCCGGTCCCAGTTGGGCACGCCGAGTGCCTTGGCCAGCTCGCGGATCTCCCATTTCATGAGCCCGGCGTCTCGCAGGGGTGCTCGCACACCCCGCTCCAAGGCCGCCCGCTGGCCCGGCCGCTCCAACGGCTGATCCTCTCCGATCGCGCCATAGAGGACGGTGTCAATCCCGTGCACGCGCGCCAGGACGTCAAGCTCGGCAAAGAGCGTTGTCTTGCAGACATAACAGCGTCCCTCGGCGTTGCGCCGATAGGCGGGGTCTGACACCTCCTGCGTGCGGACGACGCAGTGCTCCAGATCCAACACGCGCGCCAGACGGCACGCTTCGGCCAGATCCTCGCGCGCCAGCGACGGCGAATCCGCCGTCACCGCCAGCACATTCTCCCGCCCAAGCACGTCTCGCGCAACCTTCGCCAGCAGCGTTGAATCCACCCCTCCCGAAAAGGCGACAATGACCCGTCCGAACCCCCGAAGCGTTTCCTCAACAACACGGAGCTTTTTCTCCGGCAGGGGGTTGCTGTGGACTATGGACTGTGGACTATGGACTGGCCGCTTGGTCATCTCTAGCAATCCATCCTCCGCCCAATACGATATCGCCGTCATAGAAGACCGCGGCTTGTCCCGGCGTGATCGCGGCTTGCGGCTCGTCAAAGTCAACGCGCACCTGCTCTGCCGTCATCGAGGTGAGTATGGCGTCGGCCGCGGCATGACGCGAGCGGATCTTCACCGATGCGCGCCGTGGCGAGGTCGGAGGCGCGACCGACACCCAGTTCACCCGCTCGGCGGTGAACGTGCGGCTCAGCAACTCCTCACGCTCGCCGACGACGAGTCGGTTGTTCGGTCGGTCAACGGCGACCACGTACATCGGCCTCCCCACCGAGATCCCCAATCCCTCCCGCTGGCCGATGGTGTAGCCGAGGAGCCCACGGTGGATCCCGAGGGCGTTGCCGGCGGCATCGGTGATCGGTCCCGGCTCATCGCTGGCTTTGAGCTCGCGCCGCAGGAAGCCGTCCTTATTGCGGTCGCGCACAAAGCAGACGTCCTGGCTGTCCGGCTTTTCAGAGGTCTCCAATCCTAAGGAGCGCGCGAGCTTCCGCACCTGGGGTTTGGTCAGCTCACCGATCGGAAACCGCGACCGCGAGAGCTGCTCCTGGGTCAAATTGAACAGGACATACGACTGGTCCTTCTCAGGGGCCGCCGACCGCTTGAGGAGGTAGCGGCCTGACGCCTCGTCATAGCCGATCCTTGCGTAGTGGCCTGTCGCCACCGCGTCCGCGTCCAGCGCCTGGGCGTGCGCCAGCAGCTCGCCGAACTTGATGTGGTCGTTGCAGGCGATGCAGGGGTTCGGGGTGAGTCCTTCACGGTAGCTCTCCACGAAGTAGTCAATGACATGGGTCCGGAACGCTTCCACGAGTTCCAAGACCTCGTGCCGAATGCCCAGGCGCTTGGCCACCGCTTTGGCATCCATGGCATCCCGCACCGAACAGCACAACCGGGTCCCCGAGGAGACGCACACGTCCTTGCCCCACAACTGCAGGGTGATCCCGATCACCTCGAAGCCCTGCTCGTGCAGGAGCGCTGCGGCGACGGAGCTGTCCACTCCTCCGCTCATGGCCACAACAATACGCTCGGTCATCTTAGTTGGCGCTCGTGGCGGACTCCTCAACTGTCGCCGACGGTTGAGGCAGATCTGCCTGCGCCGCGCCAGGCGGCACGGCAGGCAGGCGGTCCGCGAGTGAAAAGAGGTACGCCACCAGCGCGTCCAGCTCCTCCTCAGAGATCCGGTCCTTCCAGGGCGGCATGTAGAGCCCGGGCTGCGGGGCCTGGGCGTCGGCGCGCGGAACCGGCTGGCGGCCGTGGCGGATCAGGTCTTTGAGCCGGTCGACGTCGTTGCCATAATACGCCTTCGCGTACATCAACGAGGGAACTTCTTGCCCCAATCCCGCGTTCCAGTTGCGCCGTCCGCCCGCGCCCTCAATGCCGTGACAAGCGGTGCAGCCAAACTTTGCAAACACGGCTTTTCCCCGCTCGACATCTAAGGCATAGGACGGCTCGCGCTCAGGCTTCGCCGGCGTCACGTAAGACGCCGGGAAATCGTGCGCGGTCAAGCTGAGGAGATAGACGGTCAGCGCCTGGATCTGGTCTTCCGCCAAGCCGAAGTCCGGCATCGTCGTGGGGAACACTTCTTCTTCGCCCGCCGGCAGCTCTTCAGGACGCACGCCGGGGTTGAGCATCCGCGGATGCTTGAGCTTGCGCATGAACCAGTGGATGCGGTCATGCGGCTCCGGCATCATCTCAAAGTCGGCGTGCAGCAGCAAGTAAGACTTCGAGCCGATTTCCGAGAGGTCCGAGGACACGGTCTGCCCGAACTCATGGACCGTATGGCAGCCATAGCAGCCTTGGGCTTTGAACAGCTCCCGCCCCTTGACCAACAGCGGCGCCTGCGCCTGAATCGCGGGCAGGTCGCCGTGGCACTGGCGGCAGGAGGCCTGGACGAGCGGGCCGCGCAACAGCGGCTCCTCCCAATGCTTGACGTCACCGTGCGCCGCGGCCGATTCGGTCGCCAGCCCCTGCCCGCCGTGGCAGACCGTGCAGCCGAACTTGTCGATCGGATGCCACTGCAGGTAGTCGCCAGGGTGCGCGGTGAACGGCTCCTCGGCCAGCGCCAGTTGCGGCTTGTCGATCGCCAGATGACAGGTGGTGCAGCGATCCACTCGGCGCAGATTACTCACGATGGTCTGTTTGATGCCGCCGGTTAAGCCTCGCCGCTCGTCCTTGGCGAGCGTCTTGAAAAACCGCCGCTGGGTGCGGGTCCACTCGCGGTCGGTGTCCTGCCACATCGAGATGAGAAACAGGAGGGCGAGGAGGCCCGTCGCAACAAGAAAGTACACTCGTTTCATCAGTTAGATATTGAAGCTGAAGGTGGGAATGCTGATGAGATACTTCACGCCGAAGAGCAGCCGCAGCACGATCTTGGCCAGCACCCCCATCATCATCAACAACAGGCTCATGACGATCGTGTATTTGATCAGGCCGAGCTCGTCGTACATCCGGTCTTTGAGCTTTGCGAAGATCATCCCCAGACCGCCGAGGGCCAGGCCCAGCACACCGATGATCGCGGCGATCAGGCTGTAGCCGGCCGCCGGGCCGGCCCGCTCCACGAACTGGAACAGCGCCATCATCACCGGCGCATTCACGGCGTGACCCAGCGACTCAAAGAGCGTGGGATAGCGGCTGCGGTCAGGATAGCCCGGATCCGCCGCGGTGAGCAGCGGCACAAACAGCGCCACTGACATGAGGATGCCCAACCCCAGATGCAGCGCCGCGGATGCAAGTACGGGGGCCTTGGGCCCGGCGCGCTGGGCCAGCACCGCCTTCACCTTCTGAGGAATGGGCGAGCCGAGCAGAAAGTAGCTCATGAGCAACAGCCCGCCCCACACGTTCGGGATGTCCTTGAGCGTGAACTTGGTGATGCGCCGGTGGCTCCACTCCTCCCACGGCCAGTACCACTCCCAGTTGGGACCCCGGCAGTACGTTCCGATAAAGATGAGCACGAACCACATCACGATTCCCAGCATGAAGACGGAAACCGCAAACGGCCGCTCCTCCGGATACCAGATGGGAAGCGGGCCCAGGCGTTTCCACCGCATCCTCGCCCAGGAGCCGACCCCTTTCGGGTTGATGTCCACGTAAGGAATGGCCACGAGGCCGATGATGATGAGCGTCGGCAAGACGACGCCCGCGATCCAGGGATCGAAATAGACCAGGAGCTCCTGGAGCCCGACGAAGTACCACGGCGCCTTCGAGGGGTTGGGCGTCACGTTGAGGTTCGCCTCGGCCTCCAAGGGCGCGTTCATGAGCAGCGACCAGGCGAAGAGGATCACCGTCACCAGCAGGGCGGCGAGAAATTCGCGCGAGACGAGATGGGGCCACACATCCACCTTCTCGCCGGTCTGCTTGGAGAAGCTGTCTTTGCGCACGCGCCACAGGTGCACGCAGAGGAAGATGCTGAAGATGAACGGCACCGCGATGCAGTGCAGGACGTAGAACCGGATGAGCGTCGCATCGCCGATCACGGTGCCGCCGATGAGCCCGAAGCGGGCGTCATTGGACGTCGTGATGAACGGCAGGCGAAACGGCCCCTCATTGCCCAGAATGGGGGAGTTGGCCGCCATCTGCGCGCCCACCGTGACCGCCCACAGCGCCAGCTGATCCCACGGCAGGAGGTAGCCGGTGTAGCTCAAAAACAGCGTCATCACGAGCAAGAGCACCCCGACGACCCAGTTGTACTCCCGCGGCGGCTTGTAGGCGCCCGTGAGGAACACGCGGACCATGTGGAAGATCACCGCGACAACCATCAAGTGGGCCGCCCACCGGTGCATGTTGCGCAGCAGCTGGCCGAGGGTCACGGCGAATGACAGATCCTTGATGTCCTGATAGGCCAGGACGCTGGCCGGGCGGTAGTAGAACATGAGGAGGATGCCGGTGACCACCAAGACAAGGAACAGGTAGAAGGAAATCCCGCCCAGTCCCCACGTGTACGTCACCCGAATCGCATCCTTGGCGACCCGGACCGGCTGCAGGTGGAGGAAGACGTTGCCGAAGACGCGCTGCAGGCGCGTCTTGGGCGTGTCGGTGAAGTCGTGCCGGTAGATCGACTTCCAGATCTTCGTCTTCTTGAGGTACTGCTTAAATGACGGCCTGCCTTCAGCCATGTCGCCGTTTATGCGCTCTGATAGGGCAGAAAGAAGTCGCCCTGCTCCCGCGCTCCGGCGCGGTTTTCCAACCGCGCCTTGTCAATCTGCAGCTGTCCGTCGTCCGCCAGGCGGATCGCGCAGCGCCACAGCGGCTTCGGCGCAGGCCCTGCGATCACGTCGCCGTTGCGGTTGAAGTTGGAGCCGTGGCACGGGCACTTGAATCGTCCTTCCGCTTCGAACCAGTTTGGCGTGCAGCCCAGGTGGGTGCAGCGCGCCCAAAAGCAGTAGAAGCCGTCGTCCCGCCGGATGATCCAAGCCCGCTGGGTCTTCTTCCACTTCTCGCTCACCCCGAGGGGATACTCCTCCGGCTTGCCCGCCTTGAAGGACAGCGTCGGCTCGTAGAGAACGTTGGGAAACAGAAACCGAAGGTTCGAGAGCAGCCACCCGCCGAGGAACACCCAGAAAAACGCCCAGCCGGCTTTGAGCAAAAATTGCCGCCGCCCGACCTGCTCGTCCACCCATCCCCAGAGATCGCGTGTCGGTGCTGCCGGTTCCATGCGCTAGGACTTCCCCTTCGATTGATCGCCGTCGCGCCCGCCGCGCAAGGCGCGCTGAAACTCCCGGATAGCCTCACCGAGCGATCGGCCGACTTCCGGCAACCGGCGCGCGCCAAGCAGCAGCAGCACGATGGCGAAGATGACAACCAATTCTCCCCACCCAATGTTCATCGTCAGCTCCTCCGGTTCACGGCATACTCCGCCAGCTGCTGATACGCGCTGCCAAGGCCGTTCAATGGGACCTGGGCGATGGCCTGCTGAGCCTCACGCACGAATGTCTTTGCCCGGTCCTGCGCTCTGGCGATTGCGCCAGACGACCGCGCCTCCTCAGCAATCCGAGCCACGCTCGCGGAATCGGAATGCTCGGACGCAGCCAGCGGTCCAAACAGCTGCTTGCGCCGGCGGGCAGGCAGCCCCTGCGCAAGGTAAATGATCGGCAGCGAGACAGCCCCTTTGTCTAAATCCGCGTGAATGGATTTTCCCAGTGTCCGCGGATCACCCATGAGGTCAAGGCAGTCATCAATGATTTGAAACGCCAGGCCGTAATTGATCCCGAACGCGGCCAGCTGCGCCACCGCCTCAGGCCGGCAGCCGCCCAAGAAGGCTCCGCACTGACAGCATCCGCCGATGAGCGACGCCGTCTTCTGCCGGATGATCTCCAAGTACTCGGCTTCCGTCAAGTCCAAGCGAAACCGCGCCTCCACTTCGAGCAGCTCGCCCCGGGAGAGCTGCTGGCACACGTCGGCCATGACGCGCATGACAAACGGGGTGCGCAGCTGCGTCAACAACATGAAGGCGGTGGCGTAGAGATAGTCCCCGGTGAGGACGGCGCGCTCCGTGCCCCAGCGATGGTGAAACGTGGGCTGCTGGCGACGCAGCTGCGACTGGTCGATGATATCATCGTGAATCAACGTCGCGGTGTGGATGAGCTCCACCGCCGTCGCGGTATCAATGAGCGCGTCGCGGCTCGGGGACTTCCCGCATCGACCGGCCAACAGGACGAGCGCGGGGCGCAGCCGCTTGCCGCCTGCGGTGATGAGGTACGCCACGCGCCGGGCGAGCGGCTCCGTGAGGTACGAGAGCAGGCGGTCGGTCACGGCGGCCAGGTCCTGCTGAATGGGTGCTAGCGCTTCCTCCAGCAGTCCTCCCTGAACGTTCGGTTTTCGAACCATGCGCACGGTGGACATGAGCGCTTTCATCGTTTTGTGGCCACATAGAGGCTGGCGAGGCCCCCGGAGAGCGGCACGTACACGACGGATGCGCCCAGCTGCTGCAGCCGCTCCACGAACTCCTTCGGCGTCAGGAACTGCCGCACCGAGCGCGCCAGATAGGTGAACGGCCAGCACCGCCCGGTCAACACACACCCGATCATCCGCGCCAGCGTCAACAGGAACGCCTGGTACCCGGCCCGGATCAGCGGGTTCGCCGGATAGCCGGTTTCGAGAACGATGAGCTGGCCCTGTGCTCGCAGCACGCGCAGCATCTCGCGCAAGCCGGCGGTCAGATCCGCCAGGTTGCGCGTCGAGAAACCGATCACCGCGCGGTCGAAGCTGCGGTCGGGAAACGGCAGCGCCAGCGCGTCCCCCTGGAGCCACGCGATCCGCAGCCCGTGCTTCTGCTGTTTGCGCGCGGCGCGCGCCAGCATCGCTGCGGTGAAATCCACCCCAATCACCGCACCGTCGCCGCGCACCTCGCGGGCGCAGAGGATGGCCAGATCTCCGGTCCCCGCACAGACATCCAGCACCCGCTGGCCTGGCCCGATGCCCCCGCGGCGGACCGCCTCACGGCGCCACCCCTGATCCATCCCGAAGCTCGCCAGACGATTGAACCGGTCGTAGCGCGGCGCAATATTGGTGAAGAGACGCTGGATAAAGGAACGCTTCTGCGTCATCGGTTATTGATTCGAGCTAAATGAAACGCCAAGCTCTCCAGCTCCACCGCCAAGTCCACGGTGCGCAGCCGAACGCCTGACGGCACATCCAGCCGCCCGGGGGCAAAATTGACGATCGCTTTGACGCCGCCGGCGACCAGTTGATCGCAGACCGCTTGTGCGGCGCTGACCGGCACCGCGATGAGGCCGATGTGAATGCGCTGCTCGCGAGCCAGCTGGGCCAGCCGGCTGGCCGGTGCCACGGTGATCCCCTGCACGGTGCGGCCGATCTTCTGCGGATCCGTGTCCACCACCACGCGGAACAAAAATCCCCGCTCCTGAAATCCCCGATAGGCCAACAGGGCCGAGCCCAGATTGCCGACTCCGGCGAGCGCGACATTCCAGGTGCGGCCGGAGACGCCGAGGATCGCGGTGAGCCGGTCATGCAATCGCCGGACTTCGTACCCGCGCCCACTCGTGCCAAACTGGCCGAAGTAGCTCAAGTCGCGCCGGACCTGGGCATCCGTCAGCCCCAGCTGCTCGGCGAGCCGCCGTGATGACACAAAGCTGACCCGCTTGCTGCTCAGGCGCGAGAGCTCACGCAGATACAGCGATAACCGCGCGACACATGCGTCCGGCACCTGCCGCGGCTGGCCGTTGCCGCCGTTCGTCATGAGCGAACCGTGAGCAGCGCGCGGCGCGCAGCGTCCAGCACGCGCGACACATGCTCTTCTGTATGGGCTGACGAGAGAAACAGGGCTTCAAACGGCGACGGCGGCACCAGGATTCCAACCTCCAGCAGCGCACGAGCCCACCGGCCGAACCAGTCCCGGTCGCAGGCTTGCGCCTGCGCGGCATTCGTCACCGGCGAGGCGGAAAAGAACAGGGTCAGCATCGATCCCACCGCGTTGACCTGCACGGGCACCTCGGCGTCCCGGCCGGCCTGCACCAATCCCTCAGCAAGCTGCTGCGTCAACCGTTCCATGTGCTCATACGGCGGATGCTCCTCCAAGATCTTGAGGCTGGCGATCCCCGCGGTCATGCTCAGCGGGTGGCCGGCGAACGTCCCCCCGTGATACACGTCGCCCTCGGGAGCGAACCGCTGCATGATCCGCGCGGGTCCGCCGACCGCGCCGATCGGCAGCCCGCCGCCGATAATTTTTCCGAACGTCGTGAGATCCGGCTGAATCCCGAAGCGTCCCTGGGCCCCGGCTGCGCCTAAGCGGAATCCGGTGACGACCTCATCGAACAGCAAGAGCACCCCGCAGCGGCTCGTCACCTCCCGGAGACTGGACAAAAAGTCCGGCCCGGGTGCCACAACCCCCATGTTCGCAGCGACTGGCTCAACCATCACGCACGCCAGCTCATCGGCCGCGCGCCGGATGGCGTCTTGGGCCGCAGCGGCGTCATTAAACGGCGCGGTGATCACATCCCCGGCCGGCGCATGCCCATGGTAGCAGCCGTCAAACATCAGGATCTTCGCCCGCTTGGTATAGGCCCGCGCCAACTTCATCGCGGTCATACAGGCCTCGGTCCCCGACACCGTGAACCGCACCTGCTCCACCGAAGGAACTGCCTCGGTGAGGAGGCGGGCCAGCGCAATCTCATCGGGATGGGTGAGTCCGGTCATGATGTCCTGCGTCAGCGCGCGGCGCAGCGCGCTCAGCACCGTCGGATGGCGATGGCCGAGGATCAGCGCTCCCCAGCCGCCGATGAAATCAAGATATCGTCGACCCGTTGAGTCAATAACTGTCGCTCCACGGCCTTTCACGAGCATCAATGGGGCGCATCCGATCCGACGGAACGCCCGGACAGGACTGTTGACTCCGCCGACCAGATACTGTTCCGCTTCCTTGAGGGCTGTGGACGTATTTTGGATTTTGGATTTTGGATTTTGGATTGTCGTTGGTATAGGCGGCCTGTTCATTGCTGTCTGATCAGTTTCGCTGCGTCTTTCGCCCAATAGGTAATCAGGATATCCGCCCCAGCACGTTTGATCGCGAGCAGCATCTCCCACCACGCCGGTCGCTCCGCGATCCAGCCGCGCGCTGCGGCGGCTTTCACCATGGCATACTCCCCGCTCACGTTGAACGCGGCGACCGGATGGCGGAACTCCTCCTTCATGCGCCGGATCACGTCGAGGTAGGCCAGCGCCGGCTTCACCATGAGGATGTCCGCCCCCTCCTTAATGTCCAGCGCCGCTTCCCGCAGCGCCTCTTCGGCGTTGGCCACGTCCATCTGGTACGAACGCCGGTCGCCGAAGGCGGGTGCGGAGTCCACTGCCTGCCGGAACGGCCCGTAAAAGCTGGAGGCGAACTTGGCGGAATAGGCCATGACCGGCAGCCGGTCAAACCCGGCGCCATCCAGCGACCGCCGGAGTGCTCCCACGTTGCCGTCCATCATGTCCGAGGGCGCCACCATGTCCGAGCCAGCCTCTGCATGAGAAACGGCAACTTTCGCCAGCAGCTCAAGGGTCGCATCGTTATCGACGTAAAATTCGCGCTCGGTTCGGGGTTGGGGGTTCTGGGTTGTGGGTCGTGCTTTCCGTCTTGATCTGCTCTTGCCCCGAACCCCGAGCCCAGAACCCCGAACATATTTGACGACGCCGCAGTGCCCATGGCTCATGTAGGCGCACAGGCACACGTCCGTGGTCACCAGCAATTCCGGCACGCGCGCCTTGACCGCCCGGACCGCCTGCTGGATGATGCCGTCTTTTGCATAGGCTCCGCTGCCCTTCTCATCTTTCTTCCCCTCCGGCAGCCCGAATAGCAGCACCGCCGGCACGCGATGGTCGAACAGGTCCTGACACTCGGCGACGAGCTGGTCCACTGACAATTGAAACTGCCCCGGCATCGATGGAATCGGCGCGCGGATCTTCTGCCCGCCGCGGACAAACAGCGGCATGACCAGGTGGTCCGTTGAGAGCGAGGTCTCCCGCACCAGCCGCCGGGCGGCCTCGCTCTGGCGCATGCGCCGTGGACGATACGCCGGATATCCCATGTCAGCGCCTTCCTGACTGCTGGAGGATCGCCTCGATGAGCCCTTCAATCGTCGACACCTTCGCTTCCACCGCGACGTGTCCGCCGAACGCCCGCACGGCAGCCGACGTCACCGGCCCGATCGAGGCGAAGCGGAGCCGGCGAAACACCTGCGCTCTTCCCGCCGTCTGCAGGGCCTGATGGAGATGATCCGCACAGCTGGCCGAGGTGACGGTCACCAGGTCAAACGGTTTCTGGAAGAACGTCTTGAGCCCATCCGTCAGCGCGGACGGCAGGACGGTGCGATAGATCGGGACCTTGGTCACCGCCATGCCACGCCTGCGCAGCCCGTCAGCGAGTACGTCGCGGCTTTCCTGTGCGCTGAGGATCAGCGCGCGCTTGCCGCGCAGCACACGGCGCGGCAAGTCCTCCAGCAGTCCCTCCTGGCTGAACCGTTTCGGGACGAAATCCACATGGAGGCCAGCCTGTTCAATGGATGCCGCGGTCTTCGGCCCGATCGCGCCGATGTGGCAGCCGGACAGCCACCGGACGTCCTTGCGGTAGGGCTTAAGCATCCGGGAAAACCAGCCGATCCCCTCCGGGCTGGTGAAGAACACCCAATCGGTTTTCGGGATGCTGTTGACCGCGCTGCGCAACGCCCCGTTTGGCCTGACCGGAGCCAGCGCAATCGCCGGCAGCTCCGCCACGTCGGCACCGAGAGCTTCCAGCTGTTCGGCCAGTGACGACGCTTTGTCGGCCGGGCGGGTCACGAGAACGCGCGCGCCAAAAAGCGGCCGCCGCTCAAACCAGTTCAATTCGCTGCGCAACCGCACGACGTCGCCCACAACGAGGACTGCAGGCGGCGCAATGACGGCCCGCTTCGTCCGCGCGACGATCGTCGCCAGAGTCCCGGCGACGGTCCGCTGCCGGGGACGTGTGCCCCACTCGATGACCGCGCACGGCGTCTTGGCCAAGCGGCCATGGCGCGTCAGCTGGGACACGATGCCGGCCAGCGTGCTGACGCCCATGAGGAAGATCAGGGTATCGCAAGCGGTTGCCACGCGATCCCATCGAATCGCGCTCTCTGGCTTTGCCGGATCTTCATGCCCGGTCAGGATCGCCACGGAAGATGACAGCGCCCGGTGCGTCACCGGAATGCCGGCATAGGCCGGCACCGCCAGCGCGCTGGAGACACCGGGAACAACTTCATAGGGCACGCGGGCCTTCGCCAGGGCCTGCGCCTCTTCGCCACCGCGGCCGAACAGAAACGGATCCCCACCCTTGAGTCGGACCACCCGCTTGCCGGACTTCGCCGAACGGATGAGGAGCTGATTGATCTGCTCCTGGGTCAGCGTGTGCCGCGTTGCCTCCTTGCCAACGTAGACCAGCTTCGCTGTGGGCGGACACACCTTCAGCAGGGATGGCGCAACGAGGTGGTCATAAACCACCACCTCCGCCTGCTGCAGTAGGTCATGACCACGAAGCGTTAGCAGCTTCGGGTCACCAGGTCCCGCACCAACGAGATACACTGTTCCCTTGGTCATCCTTCAAATCCGCTCATGCTTCGCGGGACACTTCTATTTTCGCTTCGCCGTCTTCAAGGGCGAAAATAGAAGCGTCCCTGCGATTGAAGCGCGCCCGGCGGGATTTGAACCCACGGCATCCAGCTCCGGAGGCTGGCGCTCTATCCGCTGAGCTACGGGCGCGTTGTCAAAAGGTCGCGCGCGCCTCGGGCCGCCAATTGCTGTGCGAGGCGCTCACCGAGCGCGATTGGTTCGGTCATGGGGCCAGCCGCGCTGCCCCGAACCTGAGACGATCCATCGGCGGCGATGACGGCGCCTTCCAATTCAAGTTCGCCGTCTTTGCACGAACAGTACGCGGCGATGGGCACGCGGCAGCCGCCGCCGAGAGTGCGCAGAAACGAGCGTTCGGCTTCGACGCACGCGCGGCTCACCGGCTCATCGAGGCTGCTCAACAGTTCAAGGACCTCCGAATCATCCACCCGCGCCTCAATCGCCAGCGCCCCCTGGCCTGGCTCAGGCAGCATCGTCGAGAAATCCAGATACTCGGTGATCCGATCCTCAATCCCCAGCCGGATCAGCCCGCAGGCGGCGATGACAATTGCGTCGTATTGTCCCTCGTCGAGTTTGCGCAGGCGCGTGTCCACGTTGCCTCGGATGTCCAGCATCTCAAGATCGCGCCGCCGATGCAGCAGCTGGCTGCGGCGCCGCACGCTGGAGGTGCCGATGCGCGAGCCCGCTTTCAACCGGTCGAAGGGCTCACCGGAACGAGAAACCATCGCGTCACGCGGCTCATCCCGCTCAAGAACCGCGGCGATCCGCAGAGCCTGCGGTGTTTCCAGCGGTAGATCCTTCAGGCTGTGCACCGCGAGGTCCACGGTCCCCTCGGTCAGTGCCGCCTCCAGTTCTTTGACAAAGATCCCTTCTCCGCTCATCGCGGTCAGCGCCACCTCAGGGCTCTTGTCAGCCTGGGCCTTGATGGTCCGCAGCGTGACCGACCGCGCCGGGTGGCGCTCCTCCAGCTTGGTCTGAATAATCTGCGCCTGGCACATCGCTAACGAACTGCCGCGAGTGCCGATGATGAGGGCTCGCATGAGCGCACTTCCATTTCCCACCAGGCCACAAACTGTGTGACTTTCTGATCCACGATCACATCCGCCTGAGCCGACGCGGCCTGGCGCTCCCGATGATGGTGATCGAGCAGCCCCTTCAGGTCGTCCACGTCAAAGAGATAGACGTTCTCCAGCTCCCCAACCGTCGGGTCCACATTGCGCGGAACCCCAAGGTCCACGAGACACAGCGGCCGCTGGTGGCGTGCGCGCATCGTCTGCGCGATGTCCTCCTGGGCCAACAGGTGGCCGGGGGCGCTGGTGGACGTGACGACGATGTCGGCATCCAGCAGCTCCATCGCCAGATGCTCCAGAGGGACGGCGCTGGCGGTGTACTGATCCGCCAACGCGGCGGCCCGCTCAAGGGAACGGTTCATCACGCGCACCCGCGTGACCCCGCGGTCGGCTAAGCGCCGGAGCGTCAGCTCGCCGATCTTGCCGGCGCCGATCAGCAGCACCGTCGCCCCGGACAGGTGGCTGAAGATTTTTTGCGCCAGCTCCACGGCCACGCTGCCCACCGATGTGCCGCCGCGACCGATGGCGGTTTGGCTGCGTACGCTCTTGGCGGTGTTCAGCGCCCGCTGGAACAGGCCGTTGAAGGTTTTCCCGACCGCCCCGTGGAGCCTTGCGGTCTCATAGGCCGCCTTCACCTGCTGGAGGATCTCCGCCTCGCCCAGCACCATCGAATCCAGCCCGCTGGCGACCCGGAACAGATGACGCACACTGTGCGAATCCCATGAGCTGTAGAGCCGGGGTGCCAGCTCCTCGCGCGGCAGACCGCCGTGGACGCTCAAGAATTCCTCAAGGCGCGCCACCGCCCCCTCCTGCGCCGGCAGCATCCCGTAGATCTCCACCCGGTTGCAGGTCGACAAAATGGCCGCCTCTTCCAGTCCCAGTTCCTCGCGCAGGCGCGACAGCGCCGCCGGCACCTGCGCACTGGAAAACGCCATGCGCTCGCGGATCTCAATGGGCGCCGAGCGGTGATTGACTCCGACGACCACGATATGCATCACGACCGCCTGCCTCTTAGAGAGAGGGGTGCCATGTCGGCACCAGCCAGCTGACACCGAGAAACGTGAACAGCACCAGCGCAAATCCCAACACGGATAAGAGCGCCACACGGCGCCCGCGCATCGTGGCCCGAAGCCGCGCGAGCCACAGGATGCAATAGCACACCCACAGGGTCGCTGATAAAATCTCCTTCGGATCGCCAGACCACCACACGCCGCGCAGCAGCCGCGACCCAACCACTCCCCAGCTCAGTCCCACGGTTAGCAGGGCGAACCCAAGACCGATGGCGAGCACGTTGACCCGCTCCAGCTGATCCAGCGACGGCAGATGGTGGAAGAGGATTCCCATCCGCTTGCGTTTGATCTGCCGCTCCTGAATGAGAAACAACGCCCCCGCCCCACACGCGACCAGGAACGCCACATAGCTCAGCAGCGATGAGACGGTGTGTACGATCACCATCAGTTACTATTTCGTTTCGCCTCAGCCGCAAGCAGCGCTAGCGCGGCCCGACGGGCCGCAGACGTGTTTCCGCGCCGGACAAAGTCGAATGTGCGTCCACGCACCAGCCGGTCGAAGTATCGCTTGCGGTCATCGTAGCTGGGCAGTTTGCGCTTGGCGATCGGCCGAAGGCTGTTGAGCAGACGCAACAGCTCGGCGTATCCGGCGCCGATGGTCCGCTCAAACTCACGGCGCAACCGTTTGGCCACCGTGGGGCTGGCCCCGCCGGTGCTGATGGCAATCACCAGCTCGCCGCGCTTCATGATGGCCGGCGCGATGAAGGAGCACAGCGGCGGCTGGTCCACCACGTTCGTGAAGATGCGCCGCTGCTGCGCGGTCCGGGACACGCGCTCGTTGATCCGCTCGTCATCCGTCGCCGCATACGCGAGCCAGGCGCCATCGAGATCGCACGCCTTGAACCGGCGGGGGACGTACCGGATCACGCCCTGCGCTGCATACCGCCGCAGCCGCTGCGTCGCGGCAGGACTGACAAGGATCACCTTTGCCCCGAAGCGCAGGAGCGTCGTCACCTTCCGCTGCGCGACCACCCCGCCGCCGACCACCACGCACCGCCGCCCGCGCAAGTCCGCGAAGAAGGGGTAGTAGGCGTTCATCGGCCAAGTTCCTGCTTCAGCTTGGTAAACTCCTCGGGGGCCATCGAGAAGGTCTGCTCCTTGGCAGGAAACTCGCCCGAACGCACATCGCTGACATACGCGGAGGCCGCCTGGCGGATCGTGGAGGCGACATCCGCGTATCGCTTGACGAATTTCGGCTTGAACCGCTCGAAGAGCCCGATGAGGTCATACGTGACAAGCACCTGGCCGTCGCAGAAAGGCCCGGAGCCGATGCCGATCGTGGGAATCCGCAGGCGCTGGGTGATCTCCTGCGCCACAAGGTCCGGAATGCACTCCAGCACCATCGCGAAACAACCCACTTCTTCCAACGCGACCGCTTGGACGATGATGCGCGCGGCCGCCTCGGCGTCTTTGCCCTGCACACGAAAGCCGCCGCTGCTTGCCGCGGTCTGAGGTGTTAAGCCCACATGGCCCATCACCGGAATGCCGGCATCGACAATCGCCTTGGCCACATCCTCAATGCCCTGCTTCCACTCGATCTTCACCGCGTCGCAGCCTGCTTCCTGGACGAAGCGGCTGGCATTCTTGATGGACTCCTCAAGTGACCCGCGGAAGGAGAGAAACGGCATATCACCCACCAGCAGCGCACGCGCGACACCACGCCGAGCGGCCTTGGCGTGATGGATCATTTCCTCCATCGTCACGGGTGCTGTCGTTTCATACCCCAGGACCACCATGCCCAGCGAGTCGCCGACCAGGACGATATCGACCCCGGACTCATCGACCAGCTTGGCAATCGGATAGTCGTAGGCCGTGAGCATCGTCAGCTTCCCGCCCTGTTGCTTCCGCTGAAGCAATTCAGCAATTGTTACTTTTGCCATTCCTTTCAACCTTATGAGGGTGGGTCCTGTCGCGGCGCGAGGATGGCCGGGGGCCCCGCGCCGCGCCACCCGCCGTCAGTCGAATAGCTCTTCTCGCACCGCTTTGGTGGCTTCGACGACGACGCGGAGCTTCTGGGTCGCTTCCTCCGGCGTGCGCGTCTTCAGCCCGCAGTCCGGATCCACGTAAATCTGCTCCGGCTTAAATACTTTGAGCGCCTTCTTCAAATTCGCGATCACTTCATCGGTCGACTCGATGCGATGGCTGTGCACATCCACCACCCCCAAGCCGACCGCCTTCGGAAACCGGCCCCGCTTCTTGAAGAAGTCCAACAGCTCGAAGTTGCGGTTGGCGAATTCCAGGTCGATTTGATCCACCGGCAGCTTATGAAGCTTGGGCCCGATCGCATTGAAATCTCCGTAGCAGATGTGCGTGATGGTCTCTGCCCGCAGCCCCTTCGTCACGATCCCGAGCGCCTCGATGGCCAAATCCATCTCCTCCGGCCGGGTGGAAATCGCCGGTTCATCGATCTGGATGTACTGGGCGCCGGCGCGTTCCAAATCTTCCGCTTCATCGCGCACCACCTGAGCGATGGCGAGTGTGGCGGCCCGGCGGGACGGGTAGTACTCATTGAATGACCAGTCCATAATCGTGTACGGACCTGTCAGCATTCCCTTGACCGGCCGCGTCGTGAGCCCCTGGGCGAACTTCCACCATTCCACCGTCACCGGCTTGCGCCGCCCGACCTTGCCGACAATGATCGGCTTGCGGTAGTACCGGTTGCCGTACGACCGCACAAGCTCGCTGGTCTTGAATCCGCTGAAATACTCCGCGAAATACGCCACCATGTCGCCGCGGTACTGCTCACCGTCCACAATGATGTCGATGTCGAGCTCCTCCTGGGTGCGGATCCACTCCCGGGTCGCCCGCTCCTCAAGCTCTCGCAGGGCTTTCGCATCGAGCTCGCCTTTGCGCGCCTGGGTGCGCGCTTTCGTCAAATAGTCCGGCTTCGGCAGACTCCCAACCGAGGTCGTCAACAACATCTCATGCCTCCGGCATGTGTAATCATCTTTTGTAAGAGCGGACAGCTTCACCCAGACGCTTGAGCTTGGCCAGCGCCTGCGTATGGGGCAGAAACTCCAAGCCGGCGTTGGGATTCACGTACAGGCGGTCCAGCGGCACCAGCCGTCCCACAGCGCGGAAGATGGCGTGGAGCTCGCGCACGGATTCCAGCTTCGTGTTCCGGGCGTCCAGACACCCGATCGCAAGCTCCTTCGTGATCTTTGTCCGCTTGAGCGCCTGGATCGTCTTTGGCTCGGACACCAGATCGGCGCCGATCAGATCTACCTTCGCCTTCATCAGCGGAGCGAAAAGCCCATCGAGCGCGCCGAAGTAGGTGTACACGGCCGTCTTGGCCTTCACCCCGCGGGCGGCGATATTAAGCGCTTCGATCGCGAGCGCGATGTTCGTTTTGCCGAACCCGACCGCCGGCTCATCGAACTGGACGATCGAAGCACCCGCCTTCGCCAGCGCCTTGGCCTCCTCATTCAGAATTTCCGCCATCTTCAGCACGAACGGCCGCTGCGCCTTGAAGTGACGGTCCTCGCACAGCGCCACGAACGTGTACGGCCCGGGCAGGACCGCCTTCACCGGCTTCTTCGTGCAGCCTGACGCGAACCGGTAGTCGTCCACTAGGATCGGACCCGTGCGCACCGGCGCCTTGTCAAGGATCGGCCTCCGGTAGTACATGTTGTTGTTGAACCAGCGGGAGAGCCCGTTGATCTCGAATCCTTTGAGCCGCTTCGCAACCGGGGTCACCAGATCCTCCCATCGGATCTGGCCGTCTGTCAGCACATCGAGCCCTGCCTGCTCCTGCTCCTGGATCACCGCCCTGGTGATTCCCCGGCAGGTGTCTTCCAGCTGGGCGTCGCTGAGCTCCTTGCGCTGCCACTTCGTGATCGTGCCGATGAGTTTTGTGGAATACGCCCCCTCGGCGACCTTTGGATAGTTGCCCACTGCCGTGGTGATCATCCTACAACCTCCTGCCATTCAGATGCCCATCGCTGGGCTACCTCGGCTTCGTCCACCCATCCGACCGCCAATGCTGAGAGCGGCACGGCGCGTTTGGCCAGCTGATCGCGAACGTCTGGTGGCAGAGCCTCAGCCAATACTGGGGGCAGCGGCCGAACCAACAACGATCCTTGCACGAGCCAGCTGTTTGGAAACCGACGCAGCGCAAACCCTGCCACCTTCCTGCCCGAGAGGAAGACCGCGTAGGGACTTGGCTGAGTCAGGCAATACGTGACGCGCGCGGCGCCAGCTGTGGTCAGATCCGCCACGGCATGAAGCCCGAACGCCCGGCACAATCGCGTGGCGCTGTCGCACACCGCGCTCACCAGCGAGTGCGGCGACACCCCGGGACGCCGCGGCGACACAACTGAAATGGAGACGTCGCTGCCGTGAAACGCGATGCCTCCGCCGGTCGGGCGTTCCACCAACTCCAGCCAGTCGGCCTGCCAACGCGCCCGCTCAAGCCAGGCCGGCGGCTCCTGTTTGAAACCAAGGGAAATCGCCGGCGAAGCCCAGGTAAAGACTCGCACGTTCGGCTCAGCCTCAAGCGCCAGGCGCTCATCGAGCGCCATCTGCTCAGCGGCCGATCTTACAGTGACGGTATCGATGCGAGCTTGCTCCATCGAAGATTGGGTTCACGAGCGGCTTTGACTTCATCAAGGCGCTTCACCACCATGCTCGATGGTGCCTGCTGTACCGCCTCAGGGTTCGACTTGGCTTCTTCCGCAATGGCAAGCAATGCGGCTGCGAACTCATCCAGTGTTTCCTTCGATTCAGTCTCAGTCGGCTCGATCATCAGCGCTTCGTCGACAATCAGCGGGAAATAGACCGTCGGCGCGTAGAACCCATAGTCCAGCAGCCGTTTCGCCACGTCCCCGGCGGTGACACCGTACGCTTTCAGCGCCTTGAGCGTCACGACGAACTCGTGCATGCAGTGGTCGTCAAACGGCACCGGAAAAACGGGCTGCAGCTTTGCCTTCAGGTAGTTGGCGTTGATGATGGCGGCCTGGTTGGCCCGCATCAGCCCTTCGCGGCCCAGCGTCCGAATATAGGCGTAGGCTCTCACAAGGACGCCGACGTTTCCGTAGAACCCGTGGACCCGGCCGATGGAGGCCCGGGAGCGCTCCTCCCATCGGAACCGCTTGCCGACTTTGCGCACCCGCGGCACCGGCAGGAAGTCTTCGAGCCGCTTGACCACACCTACCGGGCCAGCCCCTGGCCCGCCGCCGCCGTGCGGTGTCGAGAACGTCTTGTGCAGGTTCAGCTGCAGCAGATCCACCCCCATCTCTCCGGGGCGCGCGATGCCCAGCAGCGCATTCATAT
>JACQHS010000080.1 GCA_016198915.1 Candidatus Omnitrophota bacterium | reverse complement strand
CTTGTCCGAGCAGAATCGGCACACTCGCTTGATGAAGACTCGTCGCACAAACGCCATGGCGATCCTCGCTGTTTAAAACGGCACGTCCGCGTCGGAACTTTCGTCGGCCGCCGCCTCGGATTCGGCATCCTCTGTGCGGGCTGCCGCCGGGGCCTCGACGGGAACCGGCTCGCCGGTTTGCGTCCCCGCCGCTTCGCTCTGCGAAGCAGAGCGTGCGGGGCCTCCAGGCCCGCCCAGGAACTGGACACGGTCGGCCCGTACCTCCATCGTCGAGCGGGTCTTCCCCTCCGACTCCCAGCTGCGGTAGATCAGCCGGCCCTCGATGAACACGCTGCGGCCCTTTTTGAGATACTGCTGGCAGATTTCCGCTTGGCGGCTCCACACCACGATCGTCACGAAGCAGGTCTCTTCCTTGCGCTGGCCGGCCTGGTCCTTGAAGGATGAGTTGACCGCCAATCGCAGGTTGGCCACCGGGGTCCCGCTCGGGGTGTAGCGCAGTTCCGGGTCTTTCGTGAGATTGCCGATCAACAGCACGCGATTGAGGCTCACCATGGTCAGCTCCTTGGTCAACTCCTTGACGCGGGTGACGAGAGCATGGGTGCTAGCTCCTCTTCCGTGAGGATCATGAACCGGACGATCGCCTCGTTGAGACGAAACAGCCGCTCCAGCTCCGCGACCCGTGCTGGCGGCGCCTGGAATCGCAGCAGCTGGTAGTACCCCTCCTGCTGGCGAGCAATGCGGAACGCCAGCCGGCGGCGGCCCCATGGCTCGGAGCGTTCGATCATCCCGCCGAGTTTTTTGACTTGCTCCTCAAGCTGGGCGGCGCTGCGCGCGACATCCTGCTCGGTGCCCGCCGCCTTCAAGATTACGAGGGCTTCATACGCTCGCATTGTACCGATTCATCGCCACCTCAATCCCTTCATTGACCCAGGTTTCACAGGCCTCCGCAGCCTGCGCCACCGCCTGCTTGATCAGCGGCAGCTCTGTGTTGCGAAACCGGGAGAGGACAAACGCTTCAAGATCGCGGGGCATGTCCGCAGCTCCTACTCCGACGCGCAGCCGTGTTACGTCCTCGGTGCCGAGGGCTGCCAGGCACGACGCCAATCCGTGATGGCCGCCAGCACCCCCCTGCGGACGCAGGCGCAGCGTGCCCAGCGGCAGGTTCACATCATCGCACACCACGAGCAGTTCGTTGGGCGGCCGGCCGATGGCGGTGAGGGCATCCCCGGATTCATTCATCATCGTGAGCGGCATGAGCAACTGCACCGTTCGTGCGCCCTGCTGGTACTCTCCATAGACGGCCGCCGGCCGCTGATTGGCGGGATGCGTCACGCGCTTGGTGACCGACACCCCATGCCGGCTGGCCAGCCACTCGATGACCATAAAACCCACGTTGTGCCGCGTCTGATGGTACGTGTGCCCGGGATTACCGAGCCCGATGATGACGTTCACAGTCAAGATTTCTCTTTCTTTTCGGCCTTGGGCTCTTCCTTCTTGGCCTCGGCCGGCGCTCCGGCTTCTCCTGCGGCTTCCTCGCCTTCTTCCTTCTTTTCCCGGATGACTTCCGGTTCGGTGACGGCCGCGGCTTCCTCTTCCGGCTTCTCCACCTTGGGCTGCTGCACGGAGGCCACAGCACCGGATGGGTCGTTGAGCACCTTGGCGTTCTTCGGCGGGGGCAGGTCGCGCACATGGACGGTCGCGCCGATCGTCATGGCGCTGACATCCACCTCGACGCCCTCAGGGATCTCCGTCGGCAGACACTCAACTTCCAGCTCGCGGAGGAACTGCTCCAGCACGCCGCCCTCCTGCTTGACGCCGACCGGCTCCCCCTTCAGGATCACAGGAATCTTCACCCGGATCTGCTCGGTGAGGGCGATGGCGTGGAAATCCACGTGGATCACGTGGCCATCGACCGGGTCGTGCTGAAGGTCATGAATCAGCGCCGGCTTCTCCCACGGCTTGCCGTCTTCCAGTTTGAGGGTCACCAGCGCGTGTTCCCCGGCTTTCGTGTGCAGCAGGTTCGCGAGCGCCTGCCGCGGCACGCTGACAGGCATCGGGTCCATCGCCCGCCCGTAGACGATCCCGGGGATGAGCGAGCTTGCCTTCCGCAGCCGACGGACGGGCCGTGTGCCCGTCGTCGTCCGCCGCTGAATGATCAATTCCTGCTGAACCGTCGTCTTCGCTTTCGCCATTGATTCCTCGTCAACCTGGCACGCCGTCGAACAACGAGCTGATGGACCGCTCGTAGTGGATCCGCTGAATCGCCTCGCCCAGCAAGGACGCCACCGACAACACCGTAATCTTCGGCTGGCGGCTGGCGGGCGGGATCGGCACGGTGTTCGTCACGATCAGTTCTTTCAGGGCCGAGCGCGCAATGCGCTCACGCGCGGACCCGGACAGCAGCGGGTGCGTCACGCAGGCGGAGACCTCGGTGGCCCCCTCCCGTTTCAGCGCGGAGGCGGCTTCGACCAGCGAGCTGCCGGTCGCAATGAGGTCATCGACGAGCAGGCACGTCTTGCCCTTCACCTCCCCCAGGATGTGCATGACCGCGGTGGCCTCCGGGCTGTCGCGCCGCTTATCCACCACCGCCAGCCCCGCGCCCAACCGCTTGGCGTAGGCGCGCGCCGTCTTGATGCCGCCCACATCCGGCGACACGACGACCAGCTGCTTGAGCCGCTTGCTCCGGATGTAGCCCTCAAACACGTTGATGGCATACAGGTGATCCAGCGGAATGTCGAAAAATCCTTGGATCTGCCCCGCGTGCAGATCCATCGTGAGGACCCGGTCCGTGCCCGCCGTCGTGATGAGGTTCGCCACCAGCTTGGCCGTGATGGGCACCCGCGGCTGGTCCTTCCGGTCCTGCCGGGCGTAGCCGTAATACGGGATGACCGCGGTGATGCGCCGGGCGGAAGCGCGCCGCAGCGCGTCGATCATCACCAGCAGCTCCATGAGGTGATCGTTCGTCGGGGGGCAGGTCGGCTGGATGACGAAGACGTCCAGCCCACGGACGTTCTCATTGATCTTCACGCGGATTTCGCCTTCGCTGAAGCGGCCCACTAGCGAGTCCGTCAGCGGCACCTTGAGCGCCTGGCAAATCTCTTTGGCCAGCGGCAGGTTGGCGTTGCCGCTCACAATGGCCAGCTCCGAAGACAGCTCACCCTTCGTCGCCCGCTGTCGTCGGGGGGCTGGGGCGATCCGCGCAACGGCCATGGGTTATCGCCTCGCTTTCCGGAGGAGGCGCCGCGGCCGCCGCCGAACAGCCACCGCCCGTCGCCGAGGCTTCTGACGACGACTCGGCCGAGCCTTCGGCCGCTTCACCTTCTTCACAGCCTTTTTCTTTTTGGCTTTCTGGACGAGACGCTTCTTTTTGAGCGCCGGTGCCGGCCGTTCGACGGAAGGGGCGGCGCGTCCATCGACGGGGTGCTCCTCCAAGGCTCTCGCCGGCACGCCGACCACAACACCCTTGGCCGGCACATCGTGTCCTTTGGGCACGACGCTGCCGGCTCCGGTCACCGCGGCCGCCCCCACTTTGACCGGGGCGATGAGCACCGTGTCGGAGCCGATGAACGCACCCTTGCCGATCTGGGTCGGATGTTTCTCTTTCCCGTCGTAATTCGCGGTGATCGTCCCGGCGCCGATGTTCGCCGCTTCCTCCACCGTCGCGTCTCCCAGGTACGTCATGTGGTTGATGCGCACTTTCGGCCCGATCTTGGAGCGGACCAGCTCGACGAAATTGCCCACCCGCGCGTCATCGGCGATGGACACGCCGCTGCGCAGCCGCGCGAAGGGCCCGATGGTACACCGCTTGCCGATGGACACGCCGGTCTCGATCACGGTGTACGGGCGGACGATCGTGTCGGCGCCGATGGAGACCCCGTGGTCGATGAACGCCGTCTGCGTGTCTTCGATGGTGACGCCGTTGTGCAGATGGGCGTCAACGATCCGCTGGCGGATGACGCCGATCGCCCGCGCCAAATCGGCGCGCGAATTGACGCCGAGCGCCTCGGCCACCTCTTCAACGCGCGAGACCTGAATCTTCACCCCCTCCTGGCGCGCCAGGTGCCCCACGATGTCCGTCAGGTAGAGCTCCTTCTTCGCCGCGCTGGGCTTCACCGCCGCCAGCGCCTCCATCAGCGCCGCCGTTTTGCACACGAGCGGCCCGACGTTGACTTCCCGGATGGCGCGCTGGGCGGCGTTGGCCTCGGCTTCTTCCACGATGCCGGAGACGATACCCAGCTCGTTGCGGAGAATCCGCCCGTACCCGCTGGGATCCGCCAAATGGGCCGTTAACAGGGTGCAGGTCGCCCCGGCCTTGAAATGGGCTTCGATCAAGCGCTGGACCGTCGTGCGCCGCAGCAAGGGTGTATCGGCATACAGAATGAGGATGTCCCCCGAGCCGCTCGTCAGCGACCGCTTGGCGGCCAGGACCGCATCACCGGTGCCAAGCTGTTTCGTCTGCAGGACCACTTTGACTTCTTTCGGTAGCTTTGGTTTGACCGCTTCGGCGTTATGGCCGAGGACAACGACGGGCTGCTTCGCCCCCGCCGAGGCAGCCAAATCCATGGCGTAGGCGATCATCGGCCGCCCGCAGATGGTGTGGAGCACCTTGGGCAGGTCCGACTTCATCCGCGTGCCTTCCCCAGCCGCTAAGATGATCGCGTCCAATGATCTCATGAGTGGTTGTCCCTGTCTCCGTGTTGGCGTCCTGGCATCTCCCCAAAAACCTGGGGAGCCAGGACTCGAACCTGGACGTAGAGCTTCAAAGGCTCTTGTGCTACCGTTACACTACTCCCCATCGCAACGCACAGACGCCTTCGAGCGTCTTCGGTTCGCATTCACGCCGTGTCGTCGACCGCGCTGGAGGCGAGGCGCTCCTTAGCTCGTTCCGCCTCGTACGCCTCGAGAATCTTCTGCTGAAGGACCTGCCGGAAGTCCGCGGTGATCGGATGCGCGATGTCCCGATGGCCTTCGGCCACCTCCGCCCCAGGCCCCTCGGGCCGGCCGACCTGCGGCATCGCAGTACCGCATTGCGTGCAAAACCGCCCGCCGGCATCGTTCTTGAACGCGCACCGCGCGCAGGCCGCCTTGGGCTTGCGCGAGGGCATGGCGACAAACAGTCCGTGGGTGCCGTCGATGATCTTGATGTTGCGTACGACGAAGCAGTGATCGAATGTCACCGTCGCGTACGCCCGCAACCGGTGCTCCCCTGTCCCTGAGCGCCCGAGGCTCTGCCGCAGCGCCACCCGCACTTCGGTGATCTCCATCCACGCCCCCACATCCTAGCGGACTGACGGGCTGCTGATCAGCGATGGCTGGTCGGTCTGGATGATTTCACTGCGCCACGGGAACGAACGGTCGCGGCGCAAACCTGC
Source organism: Candidatus Omnitrophota bacterium (assembly GCA_016198915.1). Lineage (GTDB taxonomy): Bacteria > Omnitrophota > Gorgyraeia > Aquiviventales > Aquiviventaceae > JACQHS01. The sequence goes on along the minus strand of JACQHS010000080.1, from coordinate 1,840 downwards.
GGCGACGTCCTGCGCGTGGGACAGATCGCGGCAGAGCCCAAAGACCGCGGGACCGCTGCCGGACAGGCTGACCCCCAGGCATCCTCGGTCGCGCAGTTGTGCCACGAGTACCGTAATGGATGGACAACGCCGGATCGCTTCAGGTTGAAGGTCGTTCCACAACCCCGTAGCGAGCTCGCCGAGCGAGCCGTTGCTCAAGGCGTGCACGATCATGGTAAGCGAGGGCGTCGGGGCTGTCAAGCTGAATTGTGCGTTGTCGTACACGTCTTTCGTCGCCAGACGCGCTTTCGGGACGACGAGCACGTGCGCCAACGATGCGGCCGATTCGACCGGATCGCACCGCTCTCCCCGTCCCCGCCCTATCGCAAACGGAGCGTCCTGGAGAAAAAAGGGGGCGTCCGAGCCGAGGCGTGCCGCCAGCTCGATCAGCCGCGCGCGCGCCAGTCCAAGCTGCCAGAGGTCGTTGAGGCCGGACAGGGCGGCCGCCGCATCGGAGGAGCCGCCGCCGAGCCCCGCCGCAATGGGGATGCGCTTGGTCAACTGGATGCGGGCCCCTGCGGCCGTCCCGGCCGCCTGCTGAAGGGCGCGCGCGGCGCGGATGACGAGGTTGTCCTCGCCGCAGGAGAGCGAGGAGTCGGAACACGTCAGCGAGAGCGTCCGGGCGGCGGTAAACGTGAGTTCATCGGCGAGATCGATGCGCTCAAAGAGCGTTTCGATCTCGTGGTAGCCGTCCGGCCGCTGGCCGAGCACGCGCAGATAGAGGTTGAGTTTGGCCGGCGCGCGGCGATGGATCATCTGCTTGCTTCAGGCGCAGCACGTCTTTCGCAGCCTTGACAATGTCCTCCGGCATGAGGTGGAAGGCCTTGAGCAGGTCGACGGGGTCGCCGGAGGTGCCAAACCGATCCGCAACACCGACAAACCGCATCGGCACCGGGTGAACCTGGACGAGCACTTCAGCAACAGCGCTCCCCAGACCGCCGATCACCGTGTGCTCTTCGGCGGTCACGATGGCGCCGGTCTCTCTCGCGGCCGCCACGAGGGCGGCGCGGTCAATCGGTTTGATCGTGTGGAGGTTGATGACGCGTGCGCTGACGTCTTCCCTGGCCAGCGCATCCGCGGCCTGCAGCGCGTGCGTGACCATGACCCCGCAGGCCATGATCGTCAGGTCATCGCCGCTGCGCAGGACGTGGGCCCGTCCGATCTGGTAAGGCTCCGATTCCTTCGTGATGACGGGGACCGGATTTCGGCCCAGCCGGAGGAACACCGGGCCCGGATACGCGACACAGGCGAGCGTCGCTTTCTTGGCCTCGACCGCGTCGCAGGGAACGATCACCGTCATGTTCGGCAGCGAGCGCATGTGGGAGAACTCCTCGAGCGCCTCCGCCGTCGCCCCGTCGGCCCCCACCGAGAGCCCGCCGTGCGAGCCGGCGATCTTAACGTTGAGATTCTGGTAGCAGACCGCCAGGCGCAGCTGCTCGAGCGTCTTGCCCGTCACAAACTGCGAGAAGGAGCAGGCAAAGGGGATCTTGCCCGCCAGCGCCAATCCCGCAGCGGTGCCGATCATATCCTGTTCGGCGATCCCGACGGAGAAAAAGCGGTCCGGGTACTGCTTCTTAAACCAGATCGCGCGGCAGGAATCCTCCAGGTCCCCGGAGAGCGCGACGACGTTCGGATGCGTCCTGCCCAACTCCAATAACCCTTCGCCAAACCCATCTCTCGTCGGTTTGTCAGGCATCATTCGTTCTCAGACTGAGCCACCCCGGGGACATTTCTATTTTCCTATTGGTTTCCGTAAGGAAAATAGAAGTGTCCCAGTTGTAGCAGGACCGGTCCATTGGCG
>JACQHS010000078.1 GCA_016198915.1 Candidatus Omnitrophota bacterium | reverse complement strand
GGCCGATACGTCGTGCCCGCCTCCGTCACCTGGTGCTCTTCCTTCGCCTCCAGCAGGGCGGATTGGGTCTTGGGGGTCTCTCGGTTGTTCTCATGGGCCAGGAGGAGGTGCGTGAACACCGGCCCCTTGGCGAACTCGAAGGCCTTGCGCCCGTCCCGGTCCACGACGAGCTGCGTGCCGATGATGTCGGCCGGCATGAGATCCGGCGTGCACTGGATGCGCTTAAACGACAAGCCCAGCGTCTGCGCAAACGATTTCGCCAACAGCGTCTTGCCCAGCCCCGGCACCCCTTCGAGGAGCACATGGCCGCCGGCGAAAAACGCGGCCAGCAGGCGGTCGATCACGTCGGTCTGCCCCACAATGACCTGGGCCAGCTCCTTGCGGAGTGCTTCGAACATCTTGCGAAACTCATCCGGGGAGAGTTTCACGTCGCTCATTGTGGTTTCGTCTCGCTGGGTTGTTGGTTCCGTCGAAAGAGCCGGTCGAACACGCTCTGATATTCCGGCGGCACCCGCTGGCGGCTCACCGCACTGCTCTCCAGCGAGTCCGGGGACAGCTCCGCGATCTCAGGGGCGACCTGCGGTGCCGCGCCGGCAATCTCGCCGGATGGCTCTGCGAGTCCGCCGCTCGGCCGCCGGGCAGAGGTTTCCGCCGTGTCGGTCTTCAGTTGAATCGGCAGCGACGGTCCGTCGGTCCGCGCCATCGGCTCGGGCGCGCCGTACAACTGCTCATCCGTGCTCGTGCCGGCCTCACGCGATTGAACCTCCGCCGCGGCCAGCTGCTCCTGGAGATCTTTGAGTTCTCCGGAAAGCTCCTTCAACAATTGCTGGATGTCCGCTTTCAGGGCGTCTTGGCCCCCGGGACTTTGCTGGCCGCGGCTTGACGGCGAGGCCGCCGCCTTGGCCAGGGCTTGCTGGGTTTGCTGGTCGCTGCCGCCGACCTGCTGACCTTGCTGGCCCTGTTGCCCTTGTTGACTCTGCTGCCCTTGTTGACCTTGTGCAGTTTGTTGGCCGTCCTTCCCGGATTGGCCGTCCCGACGGTCGGCCTGCTTTCCGGTCTGTTGCTGGTCGCGCGATGTGTCTGAGCCCCCTGCGCGATCCTGATGATCGTTCTGCCCCCCTTGGCCTTGTTGGTCTTGCTGGGTTTGCTCGCCGTGTCCCTGGTTCGATTCGGCTGATTGTTGCTGTCCCTGTGAAGGTGACTGCTGTTGTTGCTGTTGCTGTTGTTCGGTGCGCTGGTCCTGAGGCGTGGGCGACGGTATCTCAGGCTGCGGTGGTGGAATATCCGGCTGCGGCGGCGGTGTGGTCGGCAACGGACCCGGCAGGCCGGCCAGGCGGATCGGCTCCGTTCCCTTGACCGGCCACAGCAGCAGCACTAACAAGACGACGGCCAGCCCAACGCTTGCGCGATCGACCGCCCGCGGCATGCGCGCCCTCTGCGTGGAGAAAGCCTGCGTCGTGTCGTCAACGAGCAGCGGATAGAGCGCCGGGGGCGGCTGTGTATCCGCAAACTCCAGCGTAGTCACGAGCCGCTGCTGCAGCCCGAGCGTGGCATCCAGCCGGTCCGCGGCGTCGTGCACCGACAGCCACCGCTGGCCCAGCCACCACGCAAGGCCCGCGGCCGACGCAAGTGAAAGCGCCGTCGGCACGCCGAGGCTCCACCACGGCGACACGTCAAGCCGATCGAGCCGCCACCAGCAGGCCGCCGCGACACCCAGCGTCAGCGCTCCCCAGACAGCGGTCTTGATGAGGAGCGCGGTGTGGTAGCGAGCGGTGAACTGCTTGAGCTGTGCCGTCACGTCGGACATCGGAGATGCGGTCGTCAAGGGATGTAGCGTTCTTCAAAGAAGCCGGCCATCACGCGGCCATCGCGCCAGATCTCATCGACCCAGACCCGTGTAGGTGTACCACTGAACGCCGCGGACGCCTCAGAGGGATGCTCCGACGGGCGCGTCTTAAGCTGCTGGCCCAGTTCGTCGCGCTCGCGCTGCTCCGTGACCTGATCAACCTCTTTCTGCACCACCATGCCGGTCAACAAGCCCACCAGCCCGCCGATGGGCGCACCGATTCCCGGCGCAATCACCGACCCAGCCACCGTGCCCATGACCTGGCCAAGCTGCTGCGGGGGCATGGCCGCGCAGCCGGCGGTGGCAACTCCGAGACATCCGGCAAGTAACGCACGTCGAACCATCGGTGTAGGTTATGCTACCCTAAACGACTCTTCTTGACAAGCCGGCGTCCCGTCGACAAAATACACAGGAACACCCATGGCGACCGCGATTGCTGTCCGCAACCTCACCAAGCGGTACGACAATGTCACCGCCCTGGCCGACATCTCCTTTGAGGTCAAGCCGGGAGAGATTATGGGGTTCCTGGGCCCCAATGGCGCCGGCAAGACCACGGCCCTGCGCATTCTCACCGGCATACTCGCCCCCACGACGGGGTCCGTGCAGATTGACGGGCTGGACGTCGCAACCCGTTCCCTGGAAATCCGCCGGCGGATCGGCTACCTGCCGGAGCACGTCGCCCTCTATCCTGAGCTGCGCGTCCAGGAATACCTCGGCTACCGCGCCCGCATCAAAGGGGTGTCCGCCAAAGACCGCCGCAGCCGGATTGCGGCGGCGATGGAACAGTGCGCCGTCACCGAGGTCCGCCGTCAACTCATCGGACGGCTCTCCAAAGGTTACCGTCAGCGGGTCGGCCTGGCCGACTGCCTGCTCGGCCGGCCCAAGATTCTCATCCTCGATGAGCCGACGGTCGGGCTCGATCCCCATCAAATCCGGCAGACGAGGGACTTGATCCGCGAGCTCGGACGCACGACGACGATCCTGCTGTCCACCCACATCCTGCCTGAGGTCGAGATGATCTGCAACCGCGTCACTATTATCGATAAAGGCCGGATCGTCGTCGTGGATACCCCGGACAACCTGCGGCAGCAGCTCACCGGCACGCAGGTCGTCCACGTGGAGCTCCGCGGGGGGACCGCCGCCATGGAGCAAGCGATCGCGCAGCTGAAAGGCCTTCGGGAGCTGGAGGTCAGCGTCCGCGTGCCGCTCGAAGAGGTCTTCATCCGCCTGACCACGAGCGAACAGGAAAATCAAGACGAAATCACCAAGCACCAAATCCCAAGCACCAAATAAATTTCAAGTTCCAAATTCCAAGCACCAAACGTTTGGAATTTGGTGCTTGGAGCTTGGTGCTTATTTGGAATTTGGGATTTGGAACTTGGTGCTTCCGATACGATGACCAATCTTATTGCTCTCATCTCTCG
>JACQHS010000077.1 GCA_016198915.1 Candidatus Omnitrophota bacterium | reverse complement strand
GGGTTTCCCGAGGCTGCGGCCGCCGTATCCGGCGATCTCAGGACTGTTCGCGTCTCCCACGGTGATCAACAACGTGGAAACGCTGGCGTGCGTTCCCACGATCCTTCAGAAGGGCGGCGAGTGGTTCGCGAAGCTCGGCTACGGCAAATCCGGCGGGACACGGCTCTTCAGCGTCAGCGGGCACGTGCAAAAGCCAGGCCTCTACGAGGCGTCGCAAGGCATCACGCTGCGTGAATTGATCGACGCAGCCGGCGGCGTGCCCGAAGGCCGGACGCTGAAGGCGGTGATTCCCGGCGGCATCTCGGCCAAAATCCTGCGCGCGGGTGAAATTGACGTCCACATGGACTTTGACTCCTTGCTGGCCGCCAGCACGATGGCCGGCTCCGCCGGGGTGATTGTCATGGACGATTCGACCTGCATGCTCAAGGCGCTGTGGTACGCGGCGAAATTCTTCGCGCATGAGTCGTGTGGCCAGTGCTCACCCTGCCGCGAAGGCACCGGCTGGGTGTTTAAGATCGTAGACCGCATCATGAACGGCCAGGGGCGAGCGGAGGATCTGAACAACCTGCTAGGCATTGCGACCAATATGGAAGGCCGGACGATCTGCGTGTTCGCGGACGCGGCTGCTTGGCCGGTGCAGAGCTATATCACGAAGTTCCGTGAAGAGTTTGAGTTCCATGTGCGCGAGAAGCGCTGCCATCTAGTATCCGAGTTGGCTCATGCCAGAACCTAAATACATTTCCCTCACGGTTGACGGCAAAACGGTCACTGTGCCTGAGGGCACGACGGTCTTGCAGGCGTGCGAGAAGGCTCAGAGTCCCGTGCCCTTTTACTGTTACCATCCCGGGCTCTCGATCGCGGGCAACTGCCGCATCTGTCTGGTCGAAATCGCGGGAACCCCGAAACTTCAGATCGCCTGCTACACCCGCGCGGCGGAAGGCATGGTGGTCAACACCACCAGCGACAACACACTCAACGGCCGCCGGGACGTGTTGGAGTTTCTCCTCATCAACCATCCGCTCGACTGTCCGGTGTGCGATCAGGCCGGGGAATGCTGGCTGCAGGACTACTACATGCAGCACGGCCTCTACGACCCCAAGTTCGATGAGCAGAAGATCAAGAAGCCGAAGGCGGTGCCGATCGGGCCGACGGTGATGCTCGATGCGGAGCGGTGCATCCTCTGCTCCCGCTGCGTGCGCTTCACCGATGAGATCAGCAAGACCGGGGAGTTTGGCATCTTCAACCGGGGCGATCACTCGGAGATCGGGGTCCACCCGGGCAAGACGCTGGACAACAAGTACTCCGGCAACGTGGTGGACATCTGTCCGGTCGGAGCGCTGACCGACCGGGATTTCCGTTTCAAGTGCCGGGTGTGGTACTTGGGCTCAACGAACTCGGTCTGTCCCGGCTGCTCGCGAGGCTGCAACACGCAGATACATTACAACCGTGAGCGCGACTGGCGTCCGCACATCGCCAACGGCGAGCGGGTCATGCGCCTGAAACCCCGCTACAACCCGGACGTGAACCAGTGGTGGATGTGCGACGAGGGCCGCTATGGCTACCACTTCATCGATGAGAACCGCCTGACCCAGGTCCAGTTTCGGCGCAACGGCGCCGTCCAGCAGAAGCCGTGGGAGGAAGGGCTTGAGCTGATCGCCGGCACACTTAAGCAGCTGCGCGATGCGAAAGCCTTGGATCAGGCCGGCGTGATTCTCTCGAGCCATATGACGAACGAGAACCTCTATGCGTCCAGGAAGTTTTTTACCACCCTGGGGGTAAAGCAACTGGTCTTTCAACGTCCGAAGAGCGGCTCAAGCGACACCTTTTTGATTCAAGCGGACAAATCCCCGAATGCGAGAGGAGCCCAAGCGTTGGGCATCGCGGAAGGGGCGGAAGCGCTGCTTGATCTGGCGGCAAAGAAGGCGCTGCGGGTGCTGTTTGTCTTTGTGCAGGACCTCACGGAGCTGTTCGGCCCATCGCGGGTGCAGGAGGCGGCACGGCAGCTTGAGCTGCTCGTGTTCGTGGGGACGAACATGAACCCCACCTCGCAATTGGCCCATGTGGCGCTGCCCAGCGCGGTGTACGCGGAGCAGGACGGCACCTTCACGAACTTCGAGGGCCGGGTCCAGCGCATCAACGCCGCACTCACGCCCTGGGGTGAGGCCAAGCCGGAGTGGCAGGTCTTCTCTGAGTTGGCTGACAAGCTCAACCTTGGCCTTGCTTTTGCCGATCCCCAGACGATTTTCACTGAACTGGCCAAGACGGAGAAGCCGTTTCAAGGGCTCTCGTACCAGCTCATCAGTGATCAAGGAGCGTTGCTAAAGAAATGATGGTCGAGCTGGCCATTAAATTGGGCGTGTGTGCGCTCGTGCTTGGCGGGGTGCTGAATTTCGCGGGCATGCAGACATGGCTGGAGCGCAAGCAAAGCGCGCTGATGCAGGACCGCATCGGCGCCAACCGTGCCTACTTCACGATCCCGTGGTGGCTCGGGGGCCTGCCGGTCAACTGGATTCTTAGGAAACTGGGCGGGCTTGGGATTCTCAATGCGATTGCGGATATTCTCAAGCTGTTGACGAAGGAAGATCTCATCCCGGAGAAGGGGAACCGGTTCCTCCACACCCTCGCACCGCTGTTGTCCGTCTTTTTCGCCCTCATGGCCTTCTGCGCAATCCCCATTGGGCCGACGGTCCATCTGTGGGGCCGGGACATCCCGCTCCAGGTGGCCAACGTCAACGCAGGGCTGCTCTTTGTGCTGGCGTTGGGTTCGATCGGCGTCTATGGGGTGATCCTTGCCGGCATGGTCTCCGGCAACAACCTCTCGACGCTGGGCGGCTTGCGGGCCTCCTCGCAGATGATCTCGTACGAGATTGCACTGGGGATCTCGCTCATTGGCGCGATCATCTGGTACGGCACACTCGATCTCCAATTGATGATCGAGCGGCAGGGCACGTACCTGCTGGGCGGCTGGCTGCCGCATTGGGGCGTGGTTGTCCAGCCGCTCGGCTGCCTGATCTTCATGACGGCGGCCCTGGCGCACACCAAGCGCGTCCCCTTCGATCTGCCCGAGGCTGAACCGGAGATCATCGGCTACTTCACCGAGTACAGCGGGATGAAGTTCGGTTTGTTCTTCCTCACCGATTTCGTGGAGGTCGTCCTGGTTTCGGCGCTGACGACCGTGCTGTTCTTCGGCGGCTGGCAGGTGCCGTATCTGGCTCCCGACGGATTTTATTTCCCGTGGGGAGCGTTTGTTCCTGTGTCACATCTGGGATATGTGATTTGGGGACTGGTGTCCTTTACGGTCAAGGTGACGGCGTTTATTTGGTTCTTCATGCTCATCCGCTGGACCCTGCCCCGATTCCGCTATGACCAGCTGATGCACCTGGGCTGGAAGATCCTCTTTCCGCTGTCGCTGCTCAACATCGCGGCGACCAGCGTGATCGCGGTGGCGACTCGATGAGCACGCTGAGCGAGCAACTGCTCCATCGGATTCGGGATGCGCACAAGCGCCGTGAGATGACGTGGTGGGAGCGCACCTACCTGCCGGCCATCGCGCAGGGCTTGTGGCTGACCTCGCGCCATTTCTGGCGAAACCTCTTCCTACATATAGCCCACCGCGTCGGGCTGTTCCGCGATGTGCCGGCCGCTGTCACGATTCAGTATCCTGATCAGCAACGTCAGATGGCTCCACGTTTGCGCACGCGCCATCGGCTGACCAAGCGCGCGGACGGCACGCCGCGATGCGTGGCCTGCATGATGTGCGAAACGGTCTGCCCGGCGCGGTGCATCTACATCGTGGCGGGCGAGCATCCGGACCCCAACGTCGAGAAGGTCCCGAAGAGCTTCGACATTGACCTGGGCAAATGCGTCTACTGCGGGTATTGTGTCGAAGCCTGCCCGGAGGATGCGATCCGGATGGACACCCAGCGCCATGACATCGCCGCCTACTCCCGGGACGGGATGTGGCTCGATATCAAAGAGCTGCTCAATCCCGGCTCCAAGCAGTTCGGCGAGCCCCCGGAAAAGTTCGTTCAGCTGCCCCCTCCGCCGTCTCGATGATCGAGACGATCGGGACGATCGGAATGATCGCCGCGATCATCCTGCCGTTCTGGAACATCCCGCTCATCCTCCGGATCCAACGCCGGCGGTCGTCGGACGATATCAGCGTGCTGTGGGCCGTGGGCGTGTTCGTCTGCCTGCTGCTCATGCTGCCCTCCGGGTTGACCTCCGCTGATCGGGTGTTCAGGGTCTTTACCATTACTAATATCGTCTTGTTCGGCGCGGTCGTGGTCCAGGTCATCCGGTACCGATGAGTCGCTGTGCGCTGATCACCGGAGCGTCCAGCGGCATCGGCTACGAGTTGGCCAAGCTGTTTGCGCGCGAGGGCTATCACACGGTGCTCGTAGCGCGCAGCGAGCAGAAGCTAGCCGAGGTGGCACAGGAACTCCGGCAGTCCTTGGGCGCCTCGGTGACCGTGGTGCCGAAAGATTTGACGCTTCCGCAAGCGCCGGATGAGCTCTTCGCTGCGCTGCAGCGTGACGGCCGCACGGTCGATGTCCTCGTGAACAACGCCGGGTTCGGGGCCCACGGGCCCTTCGCTCAGGCGGATCTATTGGCGCAGCGCGAGATGATGCAGCTCAACATGGTGGCGCCAACCCACCTGACGCGATTGCTCCTTCCGGGCATGATCAAACAGCGGGCGGGGAAGATCCTCAATGTGGC
>JACQHS010000079.1 GCA_016198915.1 Candidatus Omnitrophota bacterium | reverse complement strand
GGCCATGGGGCAAGACGCTCACGTCTGCCATGGTGATGATCTCCGCTTTCGGAGCGCTCAATGGCTACATTCTCACCGGCGGACGGATCCTCTACGCGATGGGCAAAGATCATGCCCTCTTCAACCGTCTGGGCTCCGTGGACCCCGCCTTCCATACCCCCGCGCTCGCCCTGTGGGCCAACGCAGGAATCGCCATCGGACTTGTCTTCACGAAAACCTTCGATCAGATCATGACCTACTCGACCGTCGTCATCTCAGTCTTTTTCACGCTGGCGGTCTTCGGCGTCATGATCCTGCGCCGCACCAAGCCGCGCTATCCCCGCCCCTATCGGGCGTGGGGCTATCCGCTGACGCCGATCCTCTTCTGTCTGACCATGGTCGGCTTCATCCTCGATGTCTGCATGAAAGAGCCTGCGGAAGCCGCATTCGGCTTTGTCCTGCTGGCCCTGGGGCTGCCGCTCTTTTGGTGGTCGCAGCGCTCCTTGCACCTGGTATCATAGAAGCGCCATGAATCTCTTCAGCGTCGCCTTACTGTCGGGCATCCTGTTTATCCTTGGCTACGTCTTCTATGGGCGGCAGCTCGCCCGCTGGTTCCGCTTGGACGCGAAACGTACGACGCCGGCCTGCGCGGTGAATGACGGCGTGGACTTCGTGCCGGCGAAAGCGCCCTTCCTCCTGGGCCAGCATTTCTCCGCCATCGCCGCGGCCGGTCCGATCGTCGGTCCCATCCTCGGCGCGCTGGCGTTCGGGTGGCTGCCGACGCTGTTGTGGATCATCTTCGGGGCCATCTTCTTCGGCGCGGTCCACGACTTCTCCAGCTTGGTCAGCTCGGTCCGGCATAAAGCTCGCTCGATCGTGGAGCTGGTGCACGAGCATCTGGGCCCCCGGGCGCATGTGCTCTTCATGGGGTTCGTGTGGCTGTCGCTCATCTATGTCATCACCGCGTTCACCGACCTGACGAGCAGCTCCTTTGTTGAGCCGACCTACGGCGGCGGCGTTGCCACGTCGTCTCTCCTCTATCTCCTGGTGGCAGTCGCCATGGGGGTGTGCCTCTATAGGCTGCGCCTATCCCTCGGGCTTGCAACCGCGTTGTTCCTGCCCATCGTGGGCCTCGTCATTTGGTTCGGCCAATCGATACCGTTGACAATCCCTGGAACGTGGCCGGTGCGCCCCCAGCTTGTGTGGAATGCGGTGATCCTCGGCTACTGCTTTATCGCCTCCATCATCCCCTTGTGGATCCTGCTGCAGCCCAGAGGCTACCTCGGGGGATACTTCCTCTATGTCACGCTGGCGGCCGGCGTCATCGGGCTGCTGCTGGGAGGCGACCGCATCCAGTATCCGGCGTTCCTGGGATGGACGAGCCAGCGGGGCTTTCCGCTGTTTCCCATTCTGTTCGTGACCGTGGCATGCGGGGCCTGCTCAGGGTTCCACGGCATCGTCAGCTCAGGGACCACGTCGAAGCAAATTGCGAGAGAGCCTGATTGCCGGCTCGTCGGCTACGGCGGGATGCTGCTGGAGGGGCTGGTCGCGGTGATCGCCTTGGCGACGGTGATGTTGCTGATTCCCGGCTCAGCAGCGACGACGCAATCGCCGGACCGGATCTATGCGGAGGGCTTAAGCCACTTCGTGGAGCGCTTCGGCGTCAACCGGGATTTCGCGCGATCGTTTGTGCTGTTGGCGTTTGCCACGTTCATCTACGATACGCTGGATGTCGCAACGCGGCTCGGCCGCTACGTATTCCAGGAGCTGACCGGATGGAAGGGCCGCGCTGGGAGTGTTGCGGCCACACTGGCGACACTGGCACTGCCGGCCTTGAGCGTGAGCTGGACGATGACGGACCTCTCAGGGAAGATCGTGCCGGCGTGGCGGGTGTTCTGGACGCTGTTTGGAACGTCGAATCAATTGCTGGCGGCGCTGACGCTCACCGCCGTCACCGTGTGGCTGAAGCGGACTAAGGGGCCGTGGCTGGTGAGCGCGGTCCCCGCCTCGTTCATGGTCGTCATGACGCTCTGGTCGCTCATCCTCATGATCCAGCCGTGGTTCGCCGCGTTTGCCGGCGGGCAGCCTGAAATGAACTGGATCGCCTTCATCGCCCTTGTGTTGTTCGTCCTCGCCGTCCTCGTCCTCACCGAAGGCCTCAAAGCCCTCACACAATCTCACGGGACATTTCTATTTTCGCCTCGCAACCGCTCAGGGCGAAAATAGAAACGTCCCGCACGGGCTATACTTCGATGCCGAGCGCGCGAAATTCTTGGATGAGCTGATCGCCGCTCTCATACCGGATCGCCTTCAGGCCCGCGCTGCGGCCCGCTTCCACCAGCTCCGGCCGGTCATCAATGTAGATGGCCGCCTGCGGCCTGACCCCGGCCTGCTTCGCTGCAAAGGCGTAGATCTCGGCTTCCGGTTTGCGGATTCCCACCTCGCACGACGCGACCCAGTGGTCGAAGATGGCAAGCGCCGGAAACGAAGTCTTAATATGCGCCAAGTGCAGGACGTTGGTATTGGTGAGGGCGAGGAGCTTGTGCCGCTTGCGCAGCCGCGGCATGAGCTGGGTCACGTCGTTGTTCTCATTGAAGATCCCGTTCCAGGCTCTGACGAACTGCTCGTAGCTCCAGGTCAGACGGAGCCGCTTCTTCAACCCCTCGAAGTAGCTCTGAGGAGCAATCTGGCCCAGCTCAAACGGCAGGAGCAGCTCTTCGTCGTAGATGGCGCGCTGGACTTCCTCGAAGGTTTTGTTGATGAGCTGTGCGACTTGGTGCACCAGCCGATCCGACTCCACCTCGAGCGCCACGCCGCCCAGATCGAACATGACCACGTCGTAGATCATGAATCACTTGGGACCAGCTTGGGCCATGGATTGCGGGGTCACCTGGACCACTTCAATGTCCCACAGATCGCCGAAATGATCCGTGATGAGCTGCACCGCATCGGGCGCATCGGTGTCCAACAGCCACAGGACTTTCGTCGGTGAAGCGCCCTCCACCACATAGCGCTGGGCCGTGCGGCAACGTTTCGCCAGCTCCCCGTCCTTGCCCTGCGCCACCCACTGATGGCGCTTGGCGGCGATCGTCTCTGGAGTTGCATGCGCCTTCGCCGTCGCTAGGAGCCAATACCACATTGTGGCACCCTCTCAATTTAAGACAATGGTATCTGTCGTGTAGTCCAGCGAGATGAACGTCAACAGGTAGTCGGCCAGATGACGCGTCAGAAGGAAATGCCCCCGGACGTGCTCCTTCCCATTTTCTCCAAGGTGCTTTGCATAGGATGGATTGTTCAACAGTTGCTTGATCGCGAACGCCGCTCCCTCCACGCTGTGGACGAGCAGTCCGCTGTAGCGGTGCTTCACCTGCAGCGGGATGCCCCCCACGGCTGACGCCACCACCGGCCGCGCCTTCCAGAGCGCCTCGGAGACCGTCAGTCCGAAGCCCTCCCGCAGCGATTTCTGCACCACGACGGCTGAGGCCCGCTGCAGGGCGTTGATCTCGACATCGCTGTTGGGCGGCAGCATCAACAGACGGATCAACGGATCGTTTCCCGCAGCTTCCCGAACCTCGCTGAGCACCGCTTCGCCTTCCGGATCGTCTGTCGCCGGGCCGCCGGCCAGGACGAGACGGCATTTTACCGTGCGCCGCACCTTGCGGTAGGCCTCGATGACGCCGATGGGATCCTTGAGCCGGTCGAATCTGGACACCTGCGTGACGATGGGCAGATCCTGGGGGATCTCGAGCCGCGCGAGGACCGCGCGGATCTCTTCCATGGGGAGTTCGCGGTTTTTATCACTCAGCGGATCAATCGATGGTGCGACGAGCACTTGGCGCATCGGCATCTGCTGGACAAACGCGGGATGGGAATAGACGGCAGCGTCGAATTTCAGGATAAACGGCCGGAGGAACTCCCACACCCGCTGCTTTGGGCGCGAGAGGTCGATGTGGCACCGCCAGATCCACCGGGAGGCTGGGTGGCGGCCTCGCGCCTCCACCAGCGTGATCGGCTGGGGGTCATGCACAAAAATGATCTCCCGGTCGAGCGCCATCTTGTGCATGTTGGCCCGACCCACTTGGAGGAACAGCTCGAACATCTCCTGCCGAATCGCTGCCCGCTGGCCGTGCAGGGCGTTGTGGAACTTCTTCGTCACTTTGAAGAACGACAGGCCGCCTTCCATCACATCCCAGCGGACGTCCAGGCCGAGTTCCTGGAACAACGGCGCCATCCGGTTCAGAATTTCCGCCACGCCCCCGCCTGCCCGCGTGGAACTGATCATGAGCACCTGCTTGCCGGCTAACCGGCCGGCAAGCGCGCGCAGCTCGGCAATGGTGCTGGAACCTACCAAGGCTTCATAATCCGCCAGCAAAGACATGGGTATTCACCGGCTGAGCGTTTGCCGGACCAGCGACAACATCGACGAGCGCAGCATCTCCAGCGTATAGCTGTAGGGATCCAATGCGGCAATCTCCCGCGCCAGCTCAGGGTAACCGAGCTGTTCCAGCCAGAGCGAGAAGTCATTGGTCCGCCGTCCGAGGCGCAACGGGGCATCGAACACGTGGAAGTAGAGCGATCGGACGCTGACCCGCTCCAAGGCGTCCGCGAACTCTTCAAGCGTCGCGGCCGTATAGGCGGTCGGCATGACCACATGCACGGACTTGACGAAAAAGAATTCTTCCCCTTCGGAAGCAAATTTGAAGCGGGCGGCCGGGGTCCGTTTCAGATAGTCTTCGATGACATCCACCAGCCTCTGCCGCAAGGTGCCAAGGTCCGTGTACTCGATGATATCGAGACTGGCCAGCCGCTCTCCCAAGGCCTCCTCGCCCAAGACCTCCCCGATCCAATAGGCAAAATCGTTGGAGGGCTCCGGCGTCAGGTAGTGGTGGGAAAGCAAAAAGTAGTGCGTGTGATGGTAGATGCACGAGTCCGGCACGGTTCGTAATATCTGCGCCAGCACCGACAGTCGGGCCGCCCGCAATCCCGTCGCCTCCTGGAGGACCAGACTGGTTGAAAATCGAAACGGCTTTATCGCCTGGGCCGGTTCGACCGCCGTCATCCGGCTAGCCTGTTCAGGCTCCATCGTTCCCTCAGCAACCGATTGAGCAAACGCACGACTTCATGCGGGCTTCTCAGCCGCCACTTCGCGGCTGTCGGAGTTGCCCGTTGTCCCACAAAGATCGAAACCCCCCGCAGCCGATTCACCGCTCGAAACGCATCTTCGTCGGTCCGATCGTCGCCGAGATACCAAACAGCCGGTCTGCGCGACCGTGCCGTCTGCCGGACCAACCACTCCACGCTGCGCCCTTTATCCCAATCCACCGGCGCACGAATCTCTATGACGCGCTTGCCGTGCGTCACCCGGATGCTCCGTTGCGCCAGCCACGGCTGCAGGGACGACCTCAGGATCCCAGAGAACCTGGACAGCTCACGCGGTTTGACGAGCCGCCAGTGCACGCTCACTGACCACCCCTTCGCTTCCACAAGGCAGCCCGAGACGCCGCGCAGCGCCCGGCGCAGCGCCGCCTCAAGCCGGCGGATGGTCGGACGGTGACGACGGACTTCGCGATGGACGAATCGAAGACCCGGCCCCAGCACTTCCCCCCCGTGGTTGCCCACGTAGATAACCCCTGGCAGGCCCACCAGGCGCCGGACCGTGCGGGCGGCGCGTCCGCTCACGATTCCGACCTGCACGCCTTCTACACGGCTCAACCGATGCAGCAGCAGCTTGACGCGCCGCGGCAGACGGGCCTGGCTCGGTGTCGGCGCAATCGGCGCCAGTGTGCCGTCGTAATCCGCCAAGAGCAGGAGGGGCTTGGCGTCTTGCAACCTTCGGCGCAGCCGCGCCCAATCATCCAGCGCATGGCGCGGCCGGGTCACTCGGCGACCTCCGTCTTCGTATAGACGGTCCGGATGGGGAACGGGATCTCGATGCCTTCCAGCTGGTACCGGTCGTGGAGGCGCTTGACGAATTCGTGCTTAACGAGGTACTGATCGACAAACGTTTTCGCCCGGAGAATCACGGTGAAGTTGACGCTGAAATCCCCAAAAGTGTGAAAGCGGATAAAGGGCGCAAAGCCCGGCACCCCGCCCGTCACCTGGCGCATGACCTCCTGCCCGACGTCACAGGTGACGCGCTCCACCTTCGCCATATCGCTGCCGTACGCGACACCGACCTCGACGAGAACCGCCAGCTCTTGGCTGGGCAGATCAAAATTCGTCACGATGGCCTCGGCGAGCTTCTTGTTCGGCACCAGGACCATGTTATTGGGCAGCATCCGGATGCGCGTGGCGCGCCAGCCGATGTCGTCCACATACCCTTCCTGTCCGGTTTCGAGCTTCACGTAGTTGCCGACGCGGATCTCGCGCGCCAACGTCAGGTAGAGGCCGGCAAAGAGGTTCGCAAGCGTATCCTGAAGGGCCAGCGCCACCGCCAAGCCGCCGACGCCCAACGCCGTCAGCAGCGGCGTGATGGAAATCCCCAGCCCATTGAGGATCATCAGCGCGCCCAGACCGATGATGATGATCTTGACGATGTTCTCGGTGACGCTGGTTACCGGCAGGGCGTGCTGGAACTGGCGGCTGTAAACAAGGATGAGCTTTCCGGCCAGCCCGGCGGCAACGAAGGTCACAGACAGCCAGATGAGGACGTAGGTCAGGACGCCCAGGACCTGCTGGAAGTGTTCGGGAAGAGACCAGAATCCGGTCGCGATGTACGCACCCACCAGCAGACTCCAGATGGGGATCCCGCGGCGCAGCGCCTGAATGACGAGATCGTCCCACTGCCAGGCAGTGTTGGCGGTCCACGCCTCCAGCCGGCGGCAGAGGATCCCGCCTGCCAGCTTGCCGATGAACCATGCCACCAAGACGGTGGCGAGAGAGGAAGCGAGGGCAAGGACCCAGGGGGGAAGTTGTGTGAAGAGCTCAGCGGTCATCATGTCTCCTCATGATAAGAACCTGCGTCACGCCGGTCAATGAAAACCATTGGTAGAGTTCCGGTTAATCGAGCGGCTGACGGCCAGCGAAGCCGGCTTCCAAGGCGTGCCAGAAGCGAATGCGGTCTTCCCCAATTTTCCAGCACAGGAAGATCGGCTCGCCGTCCCGCAGGCCATAGAAGTCAACCAGCCCGACGGTCAGATCTTTAAGCATCGCCCCAAGATCTTCCAGCTGCGCGTGGGCGGATTGGAAGGCTTCCACCAGCTGAAGCTGGTGTTCGGTGAGCTCTCGGATTTTGACCTTCAGCGACTGGATCGGGTAGCCGTTTCCTGCGGTGACCTTCTCCACAGTTTCATTGAGCTGCTGCGCGGTCTGCTGAATGGAGCGCGCAATACCCTGCAACTGTTCGATAAGCGGAATGACTTGTGGCAGGAGGGCGTTGGCTTCTGCGACGGTGAAGGTCTTGGGGGGCACGTCAGGCGGAAAAGGAAGTGCCGCAGCCGCAGGACTTCTTGGCGTTCGGGTTCTGGAACTCAAACCCGCCGCCCACGAGGCTGTTCTTGTAGTCGACCGTCAAGCCGTTGAGATACAAATGGCTTTTCGCGTCGATGAGAATCTTGACCCCGTCCTGCTCAAAGACCTCGTCGTACTGCTTCGGGGTCGCCTCATCGAGGGCGAGGACGTACGTCATCCCTGAGCAGCCGCCCCCCTTGATCCCCACGCGCAACCCAAGGTTCGGCTTCTGCTCCTTCGCGATGAGCTGCTTGACTTGCTCTGTTGCCGTCGGCGTGAGTGTGATCATGGCTCGTGATCCACCCCCTTTTTTCGTGTGCGAGACACCCCTATTATAGCACGCGGCTTTCGAGCAGCACAAGCCAGCGAATCGATCAGACCTTGATCTGCAGGAGGAAATCGGAACCGACGTAGCTGAGGGGCTGAGACCCATTGGAACCTATTGACCTGCAATGCCTTAGGAGACCCAACGATCCTGCAGCGAAAGACTTTGAACGCAATGAAGCGGGTGGGATACCGATAGCGAAGGATGGTGAAAGGGCGCACGTTGCGGAGTCTCACGCCCAGCTCTTCCCGCAGCTCGCGCCGCAAACAGGCTTCCCACGACTCGCCGGGTTCGCGTTTGCCGCCGGGAAACTCCCAGTAGCCGGCAAGATGCGTCCCCGGGGAGCGCTGGCAGATCAGGTATTTGCCCCGCCGCTCAACGAGCGCGAAGGCGACGTGGAGCCGCTTTCTGGGTCGAGCCATCGATGGGATAACTGCGGCAGGTGCGTCGGAGAGTGCAAGTTGGGCATCGTGGGACGCGCGCGGTGCAGACGGTCGCACCGAAATCCATCATCGCTTGGTTGATCACGTGTCCCTTGCCTCTCGGAATCACGCCCTCGGCCAACCGCCACAAGGTCCGCTGCGTTCGACCTCGTTTGGGCTCACCGCGGATGCCAAAGTATCGGGAAAGCAGCCGCACCACATTCGTATCAAGGATCGGCGCGTCCTTCTTGAACGCAAAACTCAGCACCGCCCCCGCCGTGTAGCGGCCGATGCCATCCATGGCCAATAATCCATCATATGAATTGGGGATGCGTCCCTGATGCTCGCGCAGCGTCCGTTGAGCGATCTTCCGGAGCCGCAGCGGGCGGACGTTGTACCCCAACGGATACCACACCCGCCGCAGTTCCGTGGTCTTCGCCTGGGCGAGCGCTGTGATCGTAGGATACCGCCGCAGGAATTCATGATACTTCGGCGCAACCCGGTCCACCTGGGTCTGCTGGAGCATGATTTCCGACACGAGAATTTTGTAGGGATCGCGCGTCCTGCGCCAGGGCAGCGGCCGCTGGTGGACGCGGTACCACGCCAGCAGACGCCGCTGAAACGACCGTAAGGCTGCAGCGCGGCGGGTCATGTCGTCAGCACCTTAACACCGGAAATGAAAAATGTAAATGGGGGAAGGGGCCATGTGTTACAATAACGCCGCTTCATCAGCATCTACAGCGACGATGCCAGCCATCTCCCTTCGCGCGACCGTTGAGCGCATCGAAAGCCTCTCATACAACGTCCGCGGCTTCCGATTCAAACTTGCCGAGCCCCCCGCTCTCGAGTTCAAGGCGGGGCAGTTCGTCATCCTAAACGTTCCGAAGAACGGCGCCGTCGTCAAACGGGCGTACTCGATCGCGTCCCCTCCGTACGAGCCGGGGGCGCTGGAGTTCGCGATCCAGCATGTGGAGGGCGGGGTTGCCTCGACGTATCTTTGGCAGCTCAAAGAAGGCGATCCGGTTTTGCTCACTGGTCCCCATGGAAAGTTTCTGCTTAAAGAGCCGTTTGACTACGACCCGGTGTTCCTGGCGTTGGGCACTGGGGTGGCTCCGCTGCGCGCGATGATTAAGCACCTCCTGCATCTGAACGTGCCGCGGGACGTGTGGCTGCTGTTCGGCTGCCGCTACGAGCACGCGATTCTCTATGAATCAGAGTTCCGCGCGCTCGCCAGCCTGCGGCATAACTTCCACTACATCCCGACGGTGAGCCGCCCGAAGGAATGGCACGGCGAGGTGGGGCACATCCAGCAGACGTTCCAAAAACACATCAAGGACCCGTCGAACAAAGAAATGTACCTGTGCGGATGGCTGGAGGTCGTCAAAGCGGTGTGCACCGACCTAGAGAGCTACGGCATACCGAAAGAGAAACTGCACTACGAGGAATGGGCCTGAAAACAGTGATCAGTGGTTAGTGGGGTGTGGAAACCGTGAAAAAAATCTTGGAACGGAAAATTAGAGGATCGGTGCGGACGATACGGGTGGGACATACGCCGGACATGGATGATGCATTCATGTTCTACGCGATCGCCGAACACCTCATCCCGATGGACGATGTGCGGGTGGAGCACGTCATCGAGGATATTCAGGCGCTCAACCGTCGGGCCCAGCATGCCGAACTCGACATGACCGCGATCTCGGCCGCAAGCTATCCGGCGCTGGCCGGCTCGTACTGGATTGTCTCGGTGGGCTCCAGCGTCGGTCAGAGCTACGGCCCGCTGGTCATCTCGAAAACGCCGCACAGCCCCACGGAGCTCTCGGGCCGCCGGATCGCCGTGCCTGGACTCCAGACCACGGCGTGTCTGCTGCTGCGCTTGGCGTTGCCGCAGTTCGTTCCGGTCGAGATGCCGTTCCACGAGATTCCCGCGGCGGTGCTCAAGGAGGAGGTGGACGCCGGGCTCGTGATTCATGAATGGCAGCTGACGTACCGGGATGCGGATCTCTTGCCGGTACTTGACCTGGGGCGGTGGTGGCAGCAAGAAATGCGCCTGCCCCTGCCGCTTGGCCTCAACGTCGTCAAGCGCTCCCTCGGCCGTCCTGCCGCATCCCGGATCGCCGGCATCTTGCGCGACAGCATTCTCTACGCGTTCTCGCACCAAGAGGAGGCGCTGTTGTACGCGATGCGCTTCGGGCGGGGCACAGACATCAGCCGTTCCCGCCAGTTTATCGGGATGTACGTCAACGAGGACTCGCTCGCCCTCACCAAACCCTGCCGCGAGGCCCTGCGCCTCCTCTTCGACCGAGGCGCTCAGGCCGGCCTGCTTCCTCGCGTTGCCCGTCTCGGTGTCGTCGACCCCCCCAAGAGCTAGAGGGACGTTCTTCTCCGGAACACGTCGGTCTTGAGGTTCGCGACGCGGTCCAGGAAGAGCTTCCCGTCCAGGTGATCGATCTCGTGCTGGGCGATGATCGCCTCAAACCCCTCCAACCAGAACTCCTGTAATTGCCCGTCCTGATCGTGCGCTCGTATTCTCACCCGGGCCGCCCGCTGGACGTTGCCGGTGAAATCTGGAATCGACAGGCACCCCTCACGCTGCAGCACGGCTCCCTCCGCGGCCGTCACGTGCGGATTGACGAGGATAATCAGCCCACGGCTTTCGGCCACTTTGGGGTTGCGCGATGAGTCCATGACGGCGATGCGCAGCGTCGATCCGACCTGGGGTGCCGCAAGCCCCACGCATCGCGGATGGGCGCACATGGTCGCCGCCATCTGCTCCACTAATTTGCGCACGGCGGCATCCACTCGCTCAACGGGATGAGTGGGGCGCTTGAGGATCGGGTCTGGGAACCTGCGGATGGCCAGCGCCATGGCGCCGACCTACAGGACGGCCGCTTCGGAAGGTCGAACACTCAGCTCAACGCCGAGTTTCTTCGCGAGGGGAGCCAGGCGGGCGGTGAGCGTCTGCTCGGTGGTCTTGGCCGGGGCCTCAACCTCCAGCAGCATGGCGTACAGCGATGGGCCGCCTGAGGCTGAGCGGTGGGTATGCACGTCGGTGATGTTGACGCGCGCCTTCGCCAGTGCCTGCGCCACCTGAAACACGATGCCGGCCCGGTCAGCGCCGTACACGGAGATTGAAAACGGCACGCCGGCTTTGGAGGGTGCCGCAGTCTCTTTGGCGGTTAGCCGCTTCGTGTGGATGGCGAGCTTCAACTTCTTGGCCACTGGCGCAAAGGCCTGGGTCAGTTTCGCCTCATCGACCTTTGATGGGGCCGAGAAGATCAGCATGATGGTGAACTCGCGTTCAAGCCGTGTCATCGCCGAGTCTTCCAGGTTGCAGCCGAGCTTATAGAGCACCTCTGTCACGCCGGCGACGATCCCTGGCCGGTCCTGCCCCAGCGCCGTGACGATCCAGCGGCTGCTCATCGCTCACCCCCTCTCAACGGGCAATGTCTGGACCTCGGAAGACTCAACTTCAAACCCCATGTCTTCAATCATCTTCCGGGCCTCCTGCGCCTGCTGGCCCGGTGTCGTAAGGTAGCCCTCAACGAAAATGGAATTCGCCGCGTACAGCGCCAGCGGCTGCAACGAGCGCAGATTCACTTCACGTCCTCCTGCGGCGCGGATCTCGCTTGTCGGATTTAAGAAGCGAAACAAGCAGAGCACCTTGAGGCACTTCATCGGCGTCAGGAAGTCGAACGCTTCCATCGGTGTGCCCTTGATCGGATGGAGGAAGTTCACGGGGATCGAGTCCATGCCGGCTTCGCGGCACGCGAACGCCAGGTCCAGGATGTCCTCATCTGTTTCACCCATCCCGACGATGCCCCCGCTGCACGTCATGAGGCCGGCGCGCTGGACGTTCTTGATCGTCTCCAGGCGGTCCTGGTACGTGTGGGTCGAGCAGATTTCAGGGTAAAATCGCTCGCTGGTGTTGAGGTTGTGGTTCACCCACCCGACGCCTGACGACTTCAGTTTCCTGGCCTGCGCTTCGGTGAGTAGCCCCGCGCACACGCAGATTTCCAGCGGCAGCTCGGCCTTGATGGCGCGCGTCACCTCGCAGAAGTGCTCAATGTCGTCGTCGCTGGGCCCGCGGCCGCTCGTCACCATGCAGTAGCGCTTCGCGCCCGCCGCAACGGCTCTGCGCGCGCCGTCCAGCAGGAGCTCCTTGTCCATCAACGGGTACTTGTCGATCTCCGCCGTTGAGAGGGATGATTGGGAGCAGTAATGGCAGTCTTCGGGACAGAGGCCGCTTCTCGCATTCTGCAGGACGCACACCTTGACCCGTTTGCCGAATCTCGCCTTGCGCACCTCAAAGGCCGCCTGCAGCGCGCCCATGACTTCGTCGTCAGGGAGATTCAAGATGGCGCGACCTTCCTCGCGGCTAATCCCCTCTCCGCTGAGCGATCGCTTGACAATGTCAGCCCAATGAAGATTCATACCGTGACGGGCTCGAAGGTGCGGAGGATCTCGTACAGCGTCGTGCGCTGCGCGGCCTGGAACCCGGATTCCTGGATCAGCGTCACGACTTCATCGACGGTCGTCTTGTTGATGAAGGAGGCTGCGGCGTGCACGTTCTCTTCAAAGAGGGTTCCGCCGAAATCATCCGCCCCGAAGTGGAGCGCGATCTGCCCGGTCTTCTTGCCTTCGGAAAACCAGGAGGCTTGCACGTGGGGGAAGTTGTCGAGGTAGATGCGGGAGAAGGCGATCATCCGCAGGTACCGCGTCGGGCCGGCATGCTCCCGGATGTGCTTCTGCAGGGGAGTATTGCCCGGCTTGAAACTCCACGGGATAAAAGCTGTGAAGCCGCCGGTCTCATCCTGAAGGCCGCGGATGTGGTCGAGATGCGTCAGGATGTCCTCATCCTCCTCGATGTGGCCGAACATCATCGTCGCCGTGGACTTAAAGCCAAGCTCATGCGCCTGCCGGTGCACCGTCAGCCATGCCTCGGCCGGGCCTTTTTTCGTCGCCAGGCGCCTGCGGATGCGGTCCGACAAAATCTCAGCACCACCGCCGGGCAACGTGAACTGTCCGGCGTCCTTGAGCTGCTGGAGCACCTCACGGATCGACAGTCCGGACACCTGCGCC
The DNA here is from genome assembly GCA_016198915.1 of Candidatus Omnitrophota bacterium. Lineage (GTDB taxonomy): Bacteria > Omnitrophota > Gorgyraeia > Aquiviventales > Aquiviventaceae > JACQHS01. The sequence goes on along the minus strand of JACQHS010000079.1, from coordinate 3,064 downwards.
ATCGTCGTCACCTCGGAGGCGGTGAAAAAGTGCGGGGTCACTTGAGGGAACCGCCGGCGGGTTTCACGCACCAGTGTCACGTAATAGTCTAGTGGCAGGTCGGGATTGTGCCCGCCCTGCAGGAGGATAGTCGTCGCTCCGAGATCAACCGATTTCTGAATTTTCTCCATGACCTGCTCGATGGTGAGCGTATAGCCGTCGCGCGCGCCCGGCTTGCGGTAGAAGGCGCAGAAGACGCAGTCAGTGGTGCACACGTTGGTGTAGTTGGGATTGGAATCGATGACAAAGGTGACGCACAGCTCAGGGTTGAGCCGAAACCTGACCAGGCCGGCCAGATGGGCCAGTTCCAAGAGATCCGCCTGCTGCCAGAGCCAGAGCCCGTCCTCGCGGGTCAACCGGGCGCCGGAGAGCACCTTTTCTTCGATGGCTTCAGAGCAGATGATGCTCATTCACCAGCTCTTTGAACCGCACGATCCCCTCTTCCTCCATCTGACCCAGCCGGTAGACGAAATTCGACAGATAGGTCCGTAGCTCCTCCGCGGGAATGGACAGCTTCGGGGAATACTCGGCGGCGATCGCCTCAAGGCCGTTCAGATTCTTCGCCAATGTCCTGCTCACGCCAAGCTCAATGGTTTTCTTGAGGTCCGGAGTCAAATCTTTGCGCACCGCCCACACCGCGAACACAAACGGCAGATGCTGCCACAGCCACCATTCAAACCCGACATCGATCTCAAAGGGGTAGCGGGTGTTGGTCCGCGCAAACTGCAGCGCCTCATCCCCGATGAGCAGCACCGCATCTGCCTCGGGCGATTGCCCCCGCTGGTACGAGGCCGGCCGAATCTTGTAGCGAACCTCCAACAGCAGCCGAAGCAGGCACGCGGTCGTGGAGCTTTCCTCCGTCACGGCGATCACGGCTCCCTCCAGCTGACGGATCGGCTTGCGGGCAAAGAGCAACGCGCTCTGCGCGCGGCCCCGCACCGCGATGCCGAAATGGCCGAGCCGCTCAAATGTCTCCTGGAGCCGAAAGTAGTCGACGAGGGGCAGCGGGCCCCCGGCGATTTCGCCGGCCGCGGCACGCGCGCCGAGGACGCGCGGCACGCAGTCGGTCAGCCGGAGATCCTCTCTCAACGGCAGCCCCCGGTAGAAGGGGACGCTATTGAGAAACGGGACTCTCGCAAGGGACGTGGTCGTTGTAGACGTGGACGGTGCGATAGAGGGCATCGCGCTCCACAGGGGTGCAGCCCGCTTCCCTGATGAGCTCCACCAGGCGGTCGCGGGTCAGGCTCACCGGCGAGGCCGCATCGGCCGCATGCATGATGCGTTCCTCCCCGATCGTGCCGTCAATGTCATCCGCCCCGCAGTGCAGGGCGACCGACGCGATCTCTTCTCCCATCGTCACCCAGTAGGCCTTGATGTGCGGGAAATTATCAAGCAGCAGCCGCGCGATCGCAATCGTCTTCAGGTCCTCAATGGCGGAGGCCTGGCGGGTGACCACCTTCGTCTTGCCGGGCTGATAGGCCAGCGGGATGAAGCTCATGAAGCCGTGCGTCTCATCCTGGAGGATGCGCAGCTTCAGCATGTGGTCTACGCGCTCCTCGTAAGTTTCCATGTGGCCGTAGAGCAGCGTCGCGTTCGTCGGGATCCCCATGCGGTGGGCGATCTTGTGAATCTCAAGCCACCGCGGGGCGCCGATCTTGAAGGGAAAGAGCGCCTTGCGCACCCGCTCTGAAAAGACCTCGGCCCCGCCCCCCGGCAGTGCCGCCAGGCCGACCGCCTGGAATTGCCGCAGCACCTCTTCAATGGAGAGCCGGAATTTCTTCGAGAAGAAATCAATCTCCACCGCGGTCCATGCCTTGATCTGAATCTGCGGAAACTGTGAGTGAATGGCGCGGAACATCTCCAGGTAGTAGTCCCATGTCCAATCCGGATGCAGCCCGCCGACGATGTGGACCTCCCGCAGCTCCGGGCTGCACCGCTGGAGCACTTCATGGATCGTCATTTCGTAGGCGTTGGGACGGCCCCGCTTCGTCGCAAAATCGCAGAACCGGCAGGAAAGCACGCAGATGTTGCTGGGGTTGATTTGCCGGTTGATGACGAAGTGGGCCTGGTTAGACCATCGGGCGCGCTTGACCTGGTCGGCGAGCCGGCCGAGACGAATCACGTCGCGCGAGGCAAAGAGTTCCAGCGCGTCATCACGCGTCAGGCGTTCTTGCTGAGAGAGCTTTTGAGCTACGCGGTCCAATATTGCTGCCATCTTGCGTCAACCTTCTTGATGATGTCAGATGTCATGACGATCGGTTCCGGATAACCGGTTTTGTACGTCGCGTCGATCCCCAGGCAGCCGTGGTAGACCGGCCAGGCGTCGTTCAATTCACTGGATGTGAAGATGACGTCGCGCGCCGGATCAAATCGCGTAAAGACCCCCCACAGGAGGCTCTCCTGATCCTCAAGGACCACGTCGCTGCTGACCGCCGCGATGAGCTTCACCGATGACAGCGGCGGCGCTTTGACCAGCGCCTTCACCACGTCCCGGCCCTCCCCCTCCACCTGAACCGCCAGCAGCGCACCTTCCACGAGGCGAGCTCGACGAATACGTGGATGGAGTGCCTTGACCTGGGCTTCTGCGAGCACCGGCGGCGCGGATGCGGCAGCGGAGCCGTTTCGCGTCGCGTCCAACACCATCTTGCTGCCCAGATTCAAGGTAAAACTCGTAAAATCCAGCGTATCAAAAGGCACCCCTGGAAGCAAGAGGAAGTCCTGCGACGGGTCAAAGTGAGCCTGAATGGCCTGTAGAACGGCGGTAAAATCTCGGGCATCCACGTCGGCATCCACGAGCACCAGGCACTTGGTGAGCGCCATCTGCCCGGTTCCCAGCAGGCCCAGCGCGGTTTTCATCCCCTCCTTGCCGAACCGCTCGGACACCGCAGCCACCGCCAGGCTGTGGAACCCGGCCTCGTAATAGGCCCAGATGTCCCGCAGCTCCGGGTGGATCAGCCGGATCATCGGCAGCAGCATCTCCTGGACCGCGTCGCCGATGTACCGGTCCTCCTGCGGCGGCTTGCCG
>JACQHS010000076.1 GCA_016198915.1 Candidatus Omnitrophota bacterium | reverse complement strand
GCTCGCAGATTCGACAGTCCGCCCTTGCACAGGGCATGATGAGCCTGGCGCAGTCCGGCTGGCAGAAGGCCGAGGCGGGTGTCACCAGCCTCGAGGAGCTGAGCCGCGTGCTTCCCTCCGAGCACCGTTGAAAATTTAGACTTTTTGTTGCGCTTTTCCAACACCGAGCCGTCCCACCCCCCTCTTGTTCGAAGACAGCGAAGCTCTCTTTGTCTGGCCCACCTCCTGGCACGCCCTGTGCTTCTATGACTGTCTTGGACAGTCCTATGTGAACCTCGCCTATCGGAGGTTTTGTGGGAGGATGATGACGCTGGATTCTCGATTGAGCATCACAGAGGTTGCCAGACAGCTTGGGGTGACAGCCAAGACCATTACCCGGTGGGAGAAGGCCGGCAAGATCAAGCGGGCCAAGCGGGACTGGCGGGGATGGAGAACCTACTCCAAGGAAGACGTCGAAGAGATGAAGACTCTCCTGGAGGCGGTGTACTGACCATGCGCACGGTAAAGCGCTCCAACCCCTATCGACGATGGCTGGTGTGGCAGAAGGCGAAGGCGCTGGCGGATGAGATCCACACGGTCACGAACCGGTTTCCGGATGCTGAACCCTTCGACCTGATCCCGCAGATGCGTCGAGCCAGCCTCTCGATTCCTGCGAACATCGCGTCAGGATTCCGCCATTCGGTCAAGCGCGAGAAACGCCGCTGCTACCGGCAAGCCCAGGTGTCCCTGGCCGCGCTTGACGCCTACCTCAAGATGAGCCGCTCGCCGCTTCGCGCCGTCCTGAGTCGAATCGAAGGACGGCGGCTGGCCATCTTGCAGCGCGATGTCGACCGCCTCCTGAAGACACTGGTGCATTTCGTCCCATGATCAACCGAATCGTACAGTTTCAGGGAACTGTTCTCGAAGCACCGCATCCCTATCGCTGTCGGACGAGGCGTAACTCGTTGCGCTGCGCGCTGGAGGGCCTGCGTGACGCGTGGCGCACCCAGCCGAATCTGCGCGTTCAGCTCTGCGTCGCCGCGATGGTCATCGGCGTCGGCGTGTGGGTTCGCCTTGCGCTGATCGAATGGCTCTGGGTGAGCTTTGCGATCGGCCTGGTCATCTTTTCGGAGCTGATGAATACCGCCATCGAACAGACGATCGACCTTGCCGTTGGCCTTGCCCCTGATCCCCTTGCCCGCCAAGTCAAGGACCTCGCCGCCGGCTGCGTCCTCGTCGCGAGCCTGATGGCTATCCTCATCGGCTGCCTGACCTTCGGCCCCTACCTGTTGCGCTAGTCTTAGCTGGTGCGCGGCGCGGCAATCTCCCTGTGAGCAAAAAAGCCACAAGGTGTCGCACGCGCAGCAGACTTTTCGCATCGGCGCCTCCCCCTTGGTTCAAGGGAGGCTGGTGCCGAAGGCGGCATGGATCTGGCACGCGGCGTGCTAGCTTTGGATAGTGTAACGGGTAGCGCCTCAGTGTTCCCCAGTTCCCCACCGACGATGGACGGTCTGACGGGACTGCTCTGTGGAGCGTACTGGCACCGATGTGGACGTCTCGCCTAAGGGTTGCCGTCATCGGTTGGTCCGTTGGAAGCGGCCTCCTCCTGTCCCCCTGCCTGGCCGCCTCCGATGCCCAGGAGGGGAAGGTGACCGTCATGGTCCAGCGCCCAGCCGCTCCCACGATTCAGCAACTCGGCGCTCCGGGCGCCCCGGTTCTGCCTCCAGTCACGCCCCCCGCGAAGCCACCAGCGCATCTCCCCGGGTTGAGCGAGCAGGACGACGCGGCCGAGTTTTTGCTCGGCGCCGGCGATGCGCTGAAGGTGACGGTGTGGGGCTATCCTGAACTCTCTGAGCAGGTGGTGGTGCTGCCGGATGGCACCTTCTCCTATCCGCTCCTCGGGACTCTGCCAGCCGGGGGGCAAACCGTCCGGGAGGTGGCCCACACGATCAGCCGCGCGCTGACACCGCATATCGAGTCGCCGAGCGTCAGCGTGGTGGTGGCTGATCTGCGCAGCCGCCGGGTCAGCGTCATGGGCGATGTGGTCCGCGCGGGCACCTATCCGCTCTGGGACGACACGGTGACCGTGCTAGAGGCGCTGGCTCAGGCGGGCGGGTTGGGCAACACGGCGCTTCCTGCCGAAGTGAAGATCTTCCGGAGACATGAGCAGGGGACCGGCGAGGTCATGCAGCTTGACCTGACCTCTCTGTTGGACGAGGAGGCCGATCACACCGATGTCATCCTCATGCCAGGGGACGTCGTCTATGTGCCCAGTCAGTTGAGCCGGCGGCGGGTGTGCGTGCTGGGCGAGGTCAACGCTCCGGGCCTGTATGCCCTGACCCCCAACATGACGGTCATCGAGGCGCTGACGGCGGCCGGATGGGTCAAGCCGTCTGCGGTGTTGAACAGTGTCATGGTGGCACGACGCGGGACGGGAAGCGACGAACAAGGCCAGGCGCATGAGTTCTTCCGCGTCAACGCCCAGCGGGTGATCCGGCGGCAGGACTGGACGCAGGAGCTGGTGCTCGAGCCAGGCGACATCGTCTACGTCCCTCAGACGTTCATCGCCAAGGTCGGCAACTTCGTGAGCCTGTTTACCTCGAAGGTCGAGCCGGTGGCCGAGACGTACCTGCGCGTCTATGACGCCACCAATCCCGCCTCGGTGTTGGTGGATCGCTAGCCAATGACGTCGAGCAACGGACGTCCCTTCCTGAGCGCACAAGGCGCGACCCCGTGGCCACGCTACAGGGGAGCGGCGATCGCGTTTGGCATCGGCGCATCCGCCGCGCTGTTCCTCGGCAGCCTCTTCATCCGGCCCTCCTATACGGCCTCGACGACGATCCTGGTCGCGGACAAAGAGATTCAGACCGAGTGGGATCTCCTGCAGGACGAAAGCCGGGATGTCGATTTTGAGGAGCAGGTTCGAAGCCGCGCGGTGCTGGAGCCGGTCCTCGGGAAGCTCGGCGGGCAGCTTCCAACCGTCGCGGCCGGGCTGAAGGCGTTTCAGGAGCGCCTCAGCGTCGAGCGGCTTCGGCACTCCGGGGTCCTTCGGATCAGCGTCAGGGCGAGCGATCCGGCGAACGCCGCGGCGGCTGCCAACGCCGTGGCGGCGTCGTTCATCACGTATCGTCGGACACAGGCGGTTGAGCGCGCGGAGCGTCTCATGCGCACCCAAGCCGATGCGCTGCGTGCGGTGCAGGAGGAGCTCAACGAGTTGGTGACGCTGCGCAACGAGGTGCTCGTTGATGAGACGCCGCTCTTAGAGCTGGCCCGCCAACTGGCGGCCGGCGAGGCCCGCCTGAGTCAGGTGGTGAGCCGCTACAAGGCGGACAGCCTGGTCGTGCTCCAAGCCCAGCGCGAACAGCAGGCGCTTAAGCGGACCGTGCAGGCACAGACGCAGGCGCGTCGCGAGGCGCTGCAACAGCGGCTGGCGCAAAGACACGGCCTCCTGCGCTCTGTGCTGACCGAACATCCCGGCACCGGAACGGTCGAAGCCCTCGAGGCGTCCATCGCCTATGCCCAGCGGCACTACCAGGAGCTGCTCGATCAGCAGGCGAAGATTCGCGCCACCCTCGCCCTGTGGCAGCAGCCGTCGAACGCCTTTGAGCGGTTTGCCATCTTGGATGAAGCGCTGCCGCCTCCTCCTCAGTCGCCCTCGATTGGCCTCGTCCTGGCGCTCTCCGCAGCCGCCCTCCTCACCCTGACGGGCTGCATGGCCGTCCCTGCGCTACTCAGTCGCTGGCCGGCGGGGGCTCCGCGACGCCCAGGCCACCCAGCGCATGAGCCGATCGGATCCGCACAACCGTTCCAAGTCCCCTGAGGCTCACCACCTCTTGCGGCACGCCCCGCAGTACCTGAGCGCCACGTACCTCTCCCGCGCCCTCTGCGCCCTGCGCAGCCTCCTCAACGCACGTTGGCTCGGTCCTGAGCTGTACGGGTTCTGGGGTTCCTTGTCGCTCGCGCTCTCATTCGGATTTTATCTGCACGGGGGGGTCCAGGACATCGCTGTCAGGGACATCCCGATGGCGCGCAGCCGGGGCCAAGGGGATCTGGCCGAGCGGACCGCTCGGGTGTCATGGACCTTCTTCACCGCGCTGCTGCTGATCGCAGGCGCCATCTTCTGGCTCGTGGCTTGGTGCCTGCCCGCAGGCAGCCCTGCGCTGATCCGCTGGGGCGTTCGCGTGGCCGGACTGGTCCTTCCGCTTGAGGTGCTCTTCCTGTTTGAGCAGAAGATGAACCGGGCCGTGGAGCAGTTTGGGCACGTGAGCCGAGCCCTGCTGATCGCCAGCCTCGTGAGCCTGGGGATGACGTGCTGGCTCGTCGTGGCGTACGGCCTGGTGGGGCTGTTTGTGGTGGCCGTGCTGACCCCCGCGCTGGGATTGTGGTACCTGCGGCGGCGCGCCAGCTACCCGTGGCGAGTGACGTGGTCGGGCCCGCCGGTGCGCGCGATGCTGAGGGCTGGGTGGCCGATCCTGGTGATGACCGTCGTGTTCGAAGCGCTCGGGTGGATCGACCGGCTGCTCGTCCTCGCCTTTGTGGGGATGACGGGGTTTGGCTACTACGCCCTGGCCACCATGCTGGCGCAGTTCTGCTTTTTGTTCCCGGAAGGCGTGGCCTCCGTCGTCGAGCCACGGCTGTATTTCGACTATGGCAGGCGACGGCACCCCATGGACGTTCGCCAGCACCTCTGGCGGTCATTGAAGACGCTCGCTTGGCTCATGCCGCTGGGGCTGGCGGTGGTTGACCTGCTCCTCCCGCCGTTCATCCACCGCTGGCTGCCGGCTTACACGCCGGGCATCCCCGCGATGCGCATCCTGGTGTGGGGCAGCATCTTGATGGGGCTGGCGGCCTGTACGAAGTCGTTTCTCGTCGCGCTCGATCAGCAGCGGCGCGTCCTGCCCCTCTATGGAACGGCCATTGCGGTCAACATCCTGGCGAGCGTGGCCTTGGTGTGGCGGGGCTGGGGCTTGACAGGCATTGCGCTCGGCACCGTCGCCGCGTATGGCACCTGCTGCACCGGGCTGTTGGTCGTCGCCTTCCGATGCGCGGGCTGGTCTGGACGATCGATAAGGGCCCGCATCGCCTCGCTGTATGCGCCGGTGGCCGTGGTGTGCGCCCTGACGGTCGGGCTTCCCGCGCTGGTGCGGGTCACAGGGCTCGTCGCCTACGGGGCGGTGATTGGCTGGCGCATGGTTCGACGCGCCCGGGCTGATGGATCATCCGGGCTGTTGCGCCATCCCGAGCCGACCTGGCAGGCGGTGGCGTCTTCGGAGGCTTCGACATGAACGCGACGTCGGGCGCGATCTCCTCGTGGCCGGCTCGATGGGCGGGCCAGGGTCTCCCGCTTCTTGCCGCGGGCCTGGCGGGTGCGCTCTGCGGTGTTGGGTTCCTGCAGTCATGGCCGGTTGGCCTTGCCGTCCTCCTGGCGATGGGGATCGCGCTGGTCGGCCTCCGGCATCCCCTGATCTGTTGGGGTGGTGCCGTGTTGGCGATCACTGTGCCGCATGCTGTTCCTGAAGTGGTTGACACCGCCATCTTTTGGGGTCTCGTCACGGTCTTCCTGATGGGCTGGCTGGTCCAACAGCGGACAGACCGGCGCCGGATCGAGCTGAGAGATCAGCGCCTGTGGTGGTGCGCGCTGAGTTGGCTGGCCGTCGCGCTCGTCAGCACGTGCCAGTCCATCGCCCCTCTGGAGAGCATCAAGGAGATGGCGCGGTACGTCCTCTCCTTCGCCGCGCTGCTGGCGTATCTGAACTGGCTGCGATCCGAGGGCCAAGTGCGAGGGATGCTGGGGTGGTTGCAGGGCTCGGCCGGCCTCGTGGCTGTCGTGGCCGTTGTGGCGGGATGGTGGCGGCTGCACACCGGGCTGGATCCTTCGCGGCTCGGGTGGGCTAATCCCAACCCGGTCGAGCTGTCGGTGTTGTTGACGGCGCTGATCCCCGTCAGCGTGAGCCTGGTGTGGACGCCAGGAGCGAGGCGGCGCTGGCCGCAGCTGCTCTTCCTGGGGGCGGCGGGCGCGGCGTTGGCGCTGATCGGCTCGCGCGCAAGCGCTCTGGCGATACTGACCGGTGTAGTGGTCGTGTGCTGGTGGAGGAGCCGCCGGCGCTTCTACCAGGCGCTGCTGGCCACCGGGCTTGTCGGTCTTGTCCTGCTGGCGCCGCTACGGTCGCACGACGGCAGCCTGCGGGCGGGGCTGATCGCCAGCCTCTCGGGTCGGGAGCAGGTCTGGCGGGCCGCCGGCCAAGCGATTGCGCACGAACCCTTCCTGGGCATCGGCCCCGGAGCGTGGTCGACGTGGTTCGGGCAACAGTTCAGCAGCGCGGACTTCCTCCGGTATGACGCGGAGGGCAACTCCTCTTTTGATCAGCCCGCCACACTGCAGGGGGAAGCGCACAACCTCTTCCTCACGAAAGCCGCAGAGATGGGGTTGCCCTCGGTGCTGCTCCTGGCGGCCCTGCTCGTCTTCTGGGCGCAAGCGGCCCGGCGCTCGATGCGCCGTCTGCCGGAGGGCTGGGTCCGTGCCGCGGCCATCGGCAGCCTGGCCTCGCTGTGCGGGTTGCTCGCCTACAGCCTCTTTGAGCATGGGCCGCTGATCGGCAGGGCCAGAGGCGTGGACGTGATCGTCGTGTGGTGGCTCGCAGCGTTGCCCTTGGTCGCCAGCCGTCTCATCGCTGACCCCGGCCGATGACCGCAGTCGTCGAACGGCAGGTGAAACGCCTGAAGCTGTTCTGCGTGGAGTCTCCGGCGCTCAAGGCACGAGTCAAGCGACTGAGGAACGTGGGGCTGCGGGCGCTCTCGGGAGTGTGCGGGCCGGGGATCGACCATCGGGCGACGATCCTCGGCTATCACTCGGTGGGGGACGGCCAGAGCGACCTCTCCATTCCGAGGGAGGGGTTCCGGCGGCACGTGGAGTGGCTGGTGCGGCACGGCTATCGGATGCTGACGTTGCGTCAGCTCTGGGCGTTTGTGGAAGCTCACGGGAAGCCTCCGGCGCGGTCGGTGGTGCTGACGTTTGACGACGGCTTCCGCGGCGTCGTGCGGCACGCCGCCCCGGTGCTGGCCGAGCACGGCGTGGCGGCAACGGTGTTTCTCGTCACGGACTACATCGGGAAGACCAACGCGTATGATCGCCCGCTCGCAGCACCGGAGCTTCCCCTCATGGACTGGGATGAGGTGGAGCGGCTCAAGCGCCTCGGATGGGACATCCAGTCGCACGGGAAGCGGCATCTGCCGCTGGTGCAGCTTGAGCCGAGCGCGTTGGACGAGGAGCTCGCGGGCAGCAAGCGGGCGCTGGAGCAGCGGCTGGGGGATGCGGTTGAGTTTTTCTGCTATCCGCACGGGGCCTTTGATGGGCCGGCGCTTGCGGCCGTTGCGCGCGCCGGCTATCTCGGCGCGCTGACGTGCCGGCCAGGGACCTTCGCCGAGGAGGTCAACGGGAGCCGGTATCGGCTGCCCCGCTCGCTGGTGGATGGTTGCATGAGCCAGGGCGATTTTTCGACACGCTTCCGACGCGGCTTTTTCCGCGTGTGGGCGCTTGCGGCGTGGCTGAGGGCGCGAACGGGTCATGAGTTTGACTGCCCGTTCGATGAGTTGCACAAGCTGCCCCACCGGAGGCTGCCCACATGACGGCCTCGCCGCTTGTGTCCGTCATCGTACCGGCCCGCACGCTGACGAGCCGGATCACCGACCTGCGGAGCCAGTTGGAGCGCCAGTCGTTTCGAGACTGGGAGCTCATTGTCAACACCGAGCCTCCGAATCCGGCGCGGGGAAGGAACCGTGGGGCGGCTCAGGCCAAGGGACGGTGGCTGGTGTTTCTCGACGATGATGTGCGGTTGGGCCACCGCCACCATCTCGCGGATCTGGCGGCGGCCCTGGAGCGGCTGGGCCCGCACTGCGCCGTCGGGGTCCCGTGCCGTTTAGCCTTTGGCCTCAGCGCCTTTCAGCGCCGCTTTGCCCGCGAGGAGTTTGCCGAGCGGATCCCGGCCTCCCGGCGGCTGGTGGAGGTGGCGTGGCGTGACGCGATCGACGGCCGCTGCCTGGCGATTCCGCGCCAGACTTTTGAAGCGGTCGGAGGCTTCGATGAGCAGCTGGTCTCGGCCGAGGATTACGAACTCTTGTACCGGCTCCAGAGCCGCGGGGTGAAGCTCTATGCCCTGACGGACAGCTGGGTGGACTATCAGCCCCCGCCGAACCTGCGGGTCGCGCTCAAGAAGGCGATCTGGTATGGGCGGGGCAACGCCCAAGTGGCGCGCAAACATCCGCAGGCCCGCTATGGGGTGCCGCTTCGAGGCCGCCTGCATGCGGCGGCGTATCTTGCCCTGCGGACCGTGTCCCTGCTGCCGCTCATGCTCGTCAAGGTGTCCGTTCAGGATCGCCGGATGCGGCCCGCGTGGCGGCCGATTGCCGGGCTCGTGAGCTACGTCGGCGCCTGGGCGTACTGCCAGAGGTGGTTCGCCACCGCCGACGGTCACGGGCCTCGCATCGGCAAGCGCGTGAAACTGTTTTTTCTCATCACCGGCATCGACATGGGCGGCGCCGAGACGCTGCTCTTGGGACTGACGACGCGCCTGGATCGCACGCGGTTTGAGCCCATTGTCGGCACCCTCGTCGGGGGCCGGATGATCCCTGAGTTTGAGGCGGCCGGGGTGCGGGTGCACAACTTCGCGATGCGGCACAAGCTGGATCTCGGAGCGGTCTGGCGCCTGCGGAGGGTATTGCGGCAGGAGCGCCCCGAGATCCTCCACACGCACCTCATTCATGCGGATGTCCTGGGCCGCCTGGTCGGGCGGTGGTGTCGGGTGCCGGTGGTGGTGTCCACGGTCCACATGGTCGAGGCGATCAGATACAAATGGTTCTGGAAGACAATGGATCGATGGACCTCGCGTCTGAATGACGCGCTGACGGCGGTGTCCGAGGAGGTGAAGCGCGGCGTCGTCGCCGTGGAAGGCCTGGATCCGGCGCGCATCCGCGTGATCCCCAATGGGGTGGAGTTCCCCGGCGCGCCTGATCCGGCGGTGCGGCAGCGTCACCGCCGGCAGTTACGGTTGACGGAGGATGCGTGGCTGGTGGGGATCGTGGCCCAGCTCTATGCGGGTCCGCGGAAAGGCCATCACGTGTTGTTCGAGGCGGTGCGGCGGCTCCTGCCGAGATGGCCCACGTTGCACGGCGTCGTGATCGGCGACGGCCCGTCCCGCCAGAGCCTCGAGGCGCAGGCGCGCGCGCTGGGGATTGCCGAGCGCGTGCGCTTCGTGGGTCTTCAGCGTGACATCCCCGCCTGGTTGAGTGCGCTCGATCTGTTTGTCTTGCCTTCGCTGGAGGAGGGCGCTCCGATCGCGGTGATCGAGGCGATGGCGGCCGGATGTCCCATCGTTGCGACGGCCGTCGGGGGCGTGCCGGAACTGATCACGGACCACGAGACAGGCCTGTTGGTCCCGCCGGGCGATGTGGACGCGCTCGCTGAGGCGATCGCCACCCTTTGCGCTGATCGCGTCCTTGCGGCGCGGCTCGGTCAGGCGGCGAAGGAGCGATTTCACGAGCGGTATGATCTGCGGCAGGTGGTGCGTCGCACCGAGGCGCTGTATGAACGGCTCCTGGCTCACCGACGGGGCGAGCGCCTCAAGGTGCTTGAAGTCTCCACGAGCCTCGATCCCGGCGGGGTCACGACGTATCTGGCCGGTCTGGTTCGCTCCTTGCCTCGGGCACAGTTCGAGGTGGCACTGGCCTCGGGGGTGGAACGGTTCCAGGCTGACCTGGTCCGGCAGTTGGACGTTCCGCATTATCCCGTGCACCTGACGAAATCCATCGATCCCCTCAAGGATGTCCTGGCCCTCTGCGAGCTCGTCCGGCTGATCCGGCGGCGCCGGTTTGACGTCGTGCACACCAACATGTGCAAGGCGGATCTCGTGGGCGGGCTGGCCGCCCGTCTGTGCCGCGTCCCGCTGCTCATCAGCACGGCCCACGGTCCGACCCAGCTCACGGTGGGACCGTCGAGACGGCAGGCGCTGTTCGATCGACTGGAGGCCCTCGTGCTCCAGCGTCTGCCCCATCGGGTCATTGGGGTGTCGGCGGCCACCACGAGAACGCTGCTGGCCAAGCAGAAGGTCCGGCCGCAGCAGGTCGTGACGATTCCTAACGGTCTCGGCCCGCGCGATGGAAGGGACTCGGGCGCGCGAGCGCGCGTGCGCGAGGCCCTGTCGCTCGCTCCGGAGCAGCTCGTCATGGCGATGGTCGGCCGGTTACAGCCGCCCAAGACCCCGGAGGTCCTGATCGAGGCGATGCGGCGGCTCAGGCCGGTATGGTCCGATGCGGTCTGCCTGATCATCGGGGAAGGCCCGCAGACGCCTCGGCTCGCCGCCCTGATTGATCGGCACGGCCTTGCGGACGCCGTCCGGCTCCTGGGTCATCGCGATGATGTGCCAGGGCTGTTGGCCGCCTGCGATCTGTTTGTCCTCTCCACATCCTCCGAAGGGATGCCGATGTCTGTCTTGGAGGCGATGGCCGAGGGGCTGCCGATTGTGGCCAGCCGCGTGGAGGGCATGGAGGAGCTGGTGGACCACGGCCGCACGGGGCTGTTGGTGCCTTCGAGTGATGCGCTCGCCCTGGCGCAGGCGATCGACGCGTTGCTGCGAGATCCGGAACGCCGCCGGGCCATGGGGAACGCGGCGCGGGAGCGTTGTCGCAGCCGCTTTGCGCTTGCGCGACACGTCGCACGCACCCGGGACGTCCTCCTGTCGTGTGTCGCGGGCTGAAGGCAAAGGGTCTTGCGATGGATGTGCGTCTCTTCCAGGACACTCCAGTTGATGCCGAGGGATGGGAGACCTACGTGCGGAGTTGTGATCATGCGACGAGCGATCACCTGTGGGGCTGGCGGCGGGTGCTCGCAGGGGCGTTCGGATTTCATCCGCACTATCTGGGCGCCGTCGACGGCGACCGCGTGGTCGGGATCCTCCCGCTCTTTCGAATCCCGCACGGCTGGGGGCGGTGCGCGCTGTCCTCGATCCCGTTCGGAAACTACGGGGGCATCTGCGCCGACTCCGACGACGCCGCGCGAGTACTCCTCGAGGCGGCAAAAGAGCGCCTGGATCGCATGAAGGGCACGTATCTCGAGTTGCGTCATCGGACCCCGCTGCCTGATGGGGCGCTGAGACCCCAGCGGTTGCACAGCCGATTCGTCCTGCCGCTCGCGGGCGACGCGGCGTTGCTTTTCCAGGCGCTGGGGTCGAACAACCGCAACAAGGTCAACCGCGCGATGCGCCTGGGCTTGCGGGTGGTGGCCTCGCAGGATGTGAACCGGCTCTATCCGATCCATGTCCGCACCGCGCATCGGCTGGGCACGCCCTGTTTTCCCCGTCGGTACTTTGAGTTAATCGTCGAGGAGTTTGCCGCGGCGGTCGAGATGTCCTTCGTCGTGCACGAACACCAGGACATCGCCTACAGCCTGCTCCTGCGCTTTAAGCGCAGCCTGGTCTGTCAGTTCAACGGATCGCTGGCCGAGGGCCTCAAGTCCAAGCCCAACAACCTGCTCGTGTGGCACGCCATTGAGCAGGGCTGCCGGCTGGGCTTCGAGGAGTTCGACTACTGCCGCAGTCGGCGCGATTCGGGCACCGCGGACTTCAAGCGTCGGCTGCGGTTGCGCGAGGAGCCGCTTGGGTACCAGTACTACCTGCGAAACGGCCAGGCGCTGCCCGCGCACAATCCCTCCAACCCCACGTACCGGCTGGCGATCCGGGCCTGGCGTCGGCTGCCGCTCGCCCTCACCCGGCTCCTCGGGCCCGCGCTCGTGAGGTACCTCGCATGAGTGGGCAATCCGCCGCGCCGCTCAATGTCCTCACGATCGACCTGGAGGACTGGTTTCATGTCACGAACTTCGCCGGCTGCATCAGTCGGCGGGACTGGCGCTCCTGTCCGACGCGGCTGCAGGAGACGGTGCCGCGACTGCTGGATCTGCTCGACGCGCACGGGGCCCGGGCCACGTTCTTTGCGCTGGGCTGGGTCGCCCGCCGCTTCCCGCGCCTCATCCGGCGGATCGGCGAGGAAGGACATGAGTTGGCGACGCACGGGGATGCCCACCGGCTCCTGAGCGAGCTTTCGCCCGCGGCGTTTCGTCGGCAATTGCTCCGCTCCTGCGACGCGATCGAGCAGGCGGGTGGGCAGCGGGTCCTTGGGCACCGTGCGCCGACCTATTCCTTGCGCCAGCGCACCGCGTGGGCCATCCCCATCCTCCTGGAGGCCGGGATCCAGTTTGACTCGAGCGTCTTTCCCTTTGGGTTCCGACGCGATCCACGGCTGTGCGACTCGCGCCTGCCGTGCGTGCTGGAGGACCACGGCAGCGGGCCGCTCACGGAGTATCCCCTCTCGACACGACGAGTCGCCGGGCAGAACATCCCGATGGCCGGCGGCGGGTATTTCCGGCTGCTGCCCTACGCGTTCATCCGCCAGAGCATCCAGCAGCTCAACCGAGCAGGACACCGGGCCATCATGTATCTCCACCCGTGGGAGCTCGACCCCCAGCAGCCCCGCGTGCGCACGGCCTCACGGGGGGCGCGGTTTCGCCACTACCACCACCTGGACCGCACGGAGGCCAAGTTGCGCCGGCTGTTGTCCGACTTCCGATTCGCTTCCATTCGCGAGGTGTTCTGGTCACCCCGGAGCCAGCGCTATGAAGTTATTCCGCAGCAGTAACTGGTGGCCCCGATGGACGGTGTGGTCCGTGGCCCTGCTGGCGCCAGTGGCCTGGGCCGCGTGCTTGTGGTACGCGCGCCGCAACCCAGAAGCCTTGATCGCGCTGACGAGGGAGGACGGGGTACTGGAAAACGTGCAAGCGCTCTTGTTCGGAGTGAGCGCACTGGTGAGCGCCGCGATTGCCGGGACGTTGTTCCATCGAAGGCGATGGCCTCTTGCGCTGCTGTATGCGGTCGCGTCAGCGGCCCTTGTGTGGGTGACCGGTGAGGAACTCAGTTGGGGGCAACGGCTCTTTGGATGGACGACCCCAGACTGGATGGCGGCCAGGAACCTGCAGGGAGAGACCAATCTGCATAACCTGGTCGGCCTCGAATGGCTCGTCTATCGGACCATGTACGCCGGCGCCATCCTGGCTGTCCTGGTCTCCTGGGCCGGTTGGGGCTGGAAACGCCGGTGGTTGGAACGGGCGCAGGCGATGTGGTGGGTGCCGCACCCGGTCGTGATCCCGGCCTTGCTGTGTTATCTGAGCGGGATGTCCGGCATCCTGGAGCCCCTGACGAAGCCGTGGTATCTGCCCCACCAGTGGGCGTTGGTGTTCAGGGGCTTGATGGAAATCCGGGAATCGTTCTTGGTCTGGGCCGTCCTGGTCTTTCTGGTCATGGTCTGGCAGGCGCTCTCTGCAACGGAGAGAAGTCGCGCATGAGCCATCAGGCGCTCTCCCGTGAGTTCCAGCGCTTCATCCTCCTGTGGCGATACCAGCACCCGATCTTACCCTTCACCTTCATGTGGCGACTCGTGCTGAAGCGGATGCTCGACGTGCTGGTCGCGGGGATCAGTCTGGTCCTGGCCGCGCCACTGATGGCGCTCGTGGCGCTGGCGATCAGGCTGGATTCCCAGGGACCGGCTTTCTACACGCAGGAGCGCCTCGGCTGGTTCGGGGAGCCGTTCACCATGCTCAAGTTCCGCACGATGCACATGGACGCAGAGGCCGCAGGACCGGTGTGGGCCTGTGGGGAGGCGGATCCCCGCATCACGCGCGTCGGGCGGATCCTGCGCCGCCTGCACCTCGATGAGCTGCCGCAGCTCTTCAATGTCCTGGGGGGCGACATGAGCCTGGTTGGGCCACGGCCTGAACGGCCGTACTTCGTCGACACCTTTGACCGGACGATCCCGCGATATGACGAGCGGCTGCTCGTCAAGCCGGGGATCACCGGGCTGGCACAGGTGTCCTACCGCTATGACCAGTCGATCGCTGATGTGAAGAGGAAATTGCGGCTGGACTTGCTGTACATCAAGCGGATGTGTCTGACGTTGGATCTGCGCATCCTGGCGTGGACGGTGCTGGTGGTCACCACGGGGCGGGGGATCCGGTGAGCACCCAACCTCTTCATAACCAAGGAATTGCTGCGCCTGCCGCCGTTGACGCAAGTCCGAGAATATGTTATTCTTTGCTACTGTATCCAATGCACCAACCGAAGACGGAATGGGAGCAGCTGTTCACGGTCGCCCCGTGTGGGTTGGTATTACTTGACGCCCGCGCGGTGATCCAATATCTGAACCCGCCCGCGGCCCACTTGCTCGGCCTTCACCCGGAGCACGCGGTCGGGCAGCCGCTGACCGACCTCTTGCCTGCTTGGAAAGGCACCCCCTTCTACGCGAGCCTGCCCTCCTTGCTGGATGCGCAGTCCACCTTCGAAGCCATCGATTTTGACGTCCCAGGCCCGGAGGAGAAGCGGCTGCGCGTGTACGCGGCCTACGTGCCCAACGGGACGACGAAGGCGCGCGGGGTCCTGCTGACCATCATTGAGAACACCGAGGTCGCCACGCTGGAGCGCCGGCTCCACCGGGCCGAGTACCAAGCCTCCATCGGCAAGCTCGCGCGCGGCATCGCGCACGAGCTCAACAGCCCGCTCGACGGGGTCCTGCGCTACACGCATCTGGCGCTTGAGCAGCTCACCGAAGATTCGCCGGTGCGCGAGTACCTGCTCCATGTCAAAGAGGGGCTCGACCGCATGGTGCGGGCGGTGCGGGCGTTCTTGGAGTTCTCGCGCCAGGTGACCACACCGGTCAGCCGGGTGGCCCACCTCAACAAGCTCATTGAAGATGCCCTCCTCCTGGTCCAGCACCGAGCCAAGTTCCAGCAGGTCCGCGTCGTGACCAACCTCGATCACTCGCTGCCTGAGGTGCTGGACGGCGGCCTGCAGCACGCCATCGTGAACCTCGTCAAGAATGCGTTTGATGCGATGCCCCACGGCGGGACCTTGACGATCACCACGCGCCGCAGCGACACCCACGTGGATGTGGACATCGAGGATACCGGCTCCGGCATCCCAGAGGAGATCCGCTCGCGGATCTTCGAGCCGTTCTTTTCGACCAAGCCGATTCACCAGGGCTCGGGCCTGGGGCTCATCATCGCCAAGGAAGTCGTCGAGCGCTCGGGCGGGACCATCGAGTTTACGAGTCAGGTCGGGGCAGGAGCGACCTTCCGTATTCACGTGCCGATCGCCCCGGGAGAGGCGCACACCAATGGAGCGTAACCGCATCCTCGTGGTCGATGACGATCCCTTGATCCGCGGCTCGCTCTACGAGATGCTGCGCGGCCGGCGCTATGAGGTGGAGATGGCCTCCGACGGCGCGGAGGCCATCGATCATCTGAAGCGCCGGTCCTTCCAGCTCGTCCTCGCAGACTGGAAGATGCCGCAGATGGATGGGCTCGCCCTGCTGTCCTATATCAAGCGCCAATACCCTGACGTCAGCGTCATTCTCATCACGGGCTTTGGCAACGTCACCTCGGCGGTTGAGGCGATGCGGCAGGGGGCGTTCGACTACCTCACGAAGCCGATTCAACCGGAAGACCTGGAGGAAACGATTGCGCGGGCGCTCGCCCAGTACACGCCGCCGGCTGATACGATTGAGGATCCGTTTTCCGGCATCATCGGTCAGGATCCGAGCATGCAGAAGCTGTTCTCGATGGTCCGCTCCGTCGCGCACAGCCAGGCGACGGTGCTGTTGGAGGGCGAAAGCGGCACCGGCAAGCGCATCATCGCCCAGGCGATCCATCGCGCCGATCCCAAGCGGCGCCATCAGCCGTTTGTGGAGATCAGCTGCGGCGCGTTGCCCGAAACCCTGTTGGAGAGCGAGTTGTTCGGCCATGTGAAAGGCTCGTTCACCGGCGCGATCCGCGACAAGCAGGGCCGGTTCGAAGTCGCCAACGGCGGCACGATCCTGTTGGATGAAATCGACGCCTTCACTCCGGCGCTGCAGGTGAAGCTCCTGCGGGTCATTCAAGAGCGGCTCTATGAGCGCGTCGGCGATACCCGGACGATGCGGGTGGACGTGCGCCTCATCGCGGCGACAAACCGCACTCTTGCCGACCTGGTCAAGGAGGGGAAGTTCCGCGAAGATCTCTTCTACCGGCTCCACGTGATCGCCCTGCGCCTGCCGGCCCTGCGCGAGCGCAAGTCCGATCTGCCGCTGCTCATCCAACATTTCATCGAGCGCAGCTCGCGGGCGATGGGCAAGACGATCAACGGGGTGAGCGGCGAGGTGATGCAGGCGCTCACCGCCTACGCCTGGCCCGGCAACATCCGCGAACTGGAAAACGTCATCGAGCGGGCGGTCATCCTCGCCCAGCATCCGAGGTTGGAGCTGGAAGATCTGCCCGAGGAAACGCGCTTCCATGCCGATGCGACCGCGATGGCGGTCGATGACCGCGAGGAAGAGGCCGCGGCGGCCGAGTCGAAGTCTGATGGCGGCGTGCAATTGAAAGACGCCCTAAAGTCGCCGGAACGTGATATCATCCTGAAGGTGCTGGCGGACGTCCGGTGGAACCGTTCCGAGGCCGCCAAGCGTCTGGGGATCCACCGTTCAACGCTCTATCATAAAATCCGACAATTAGGGATCCACACCTCGTCGCAGTAAGTCTTGCGTGGTTATGGACAGCCCCGCCGCAGAGGATCGTCCCGCGCTGCCGGATCTCATTGATCCGAGACGTTGGCAGCGGCTCCAGAACCACTTCACCGGTGTTCTCGGCGTCGCCATCCGCACCATCGGACCCTCCCGCGAACTGCTCGTGACCCCCAGCTGGCCTGCCACGCTGACCGCGGACCAAGTCATCCGCCAGCTCAAGGTGGGAGAGGAGCTCGAGCGGCTGATTCCCGTGGACGATCTTCCCCGAGGGAATACCAGCCTGACGACGACGATGGGCATTACCTACGCCGCGGTCCCGATCCGGGCGACCGCGGAAGGGGTCATCGCCTATTTTGTCGTCGGGCCGATGATCGTTGGCCAGCGCGAGGACGAGCTGCAGTTTCGCAACCGCATCACCCGGCAGGGGCTGGACGCGCAGGCGCTCTGGAACACGCTGCTCGCCCTGAAGCTCTACACCTTCTCCGGCATCCGCTCGATGCTCAATCTCATGGAAGAAGTGGGCACGTCCTTGGCCCAGCTGGCCTACCAGGCGAAGCAGCTGCCGGCGATTTTGCCCTCGACCAGCAAAGTAGACCAGGCGGTCGTGGCCTACTACACGGACCGGGTCCTGCACTCGCTGCTGGAAGCGGCCACCCTGGCCACGCGGGCCGACGGCGGGTCGGTGATGCTCTACGATCCCAAGAGCGACACGCTGGAGATCAAGGTGGCCCAGGGACTGAGCGACGCGGTGATCGCGAATACCCGCCTCAAGCGGGGCGAGGGGATTGCCGGGCTGGCGGCGACCGAGCGCTCGATCCTCCTCGTCGATCAGCACACGGACGATCCCCGCGTGCAGCGCCGGATGCTGCGCCCGGAAGTGAGCTCCTCGCTCGTCGCCCCGCTCACCAGGGACGAGAGCCAGGAACCCATCGGCATCCTGAACTTGCGCAACACGACCCCCCAGAAACAATTTACGCAGGAGCATGTCG
Organism: Candidatus Omnitrophota bacterium; assembly: GCA_016198915.1. GTDB lineage: Bacteria > Omnitrophota > Gorgyraeia > Aquiviventales > Aquiviventaceae > JACQHS01. The sequence continues at coordinate 755 of JACQHS010000076.1, read as the reverse complement.
AGCTCCTGCGTCGTCTGCTGGATATCGCCGGGATCGCCCTGAACAGCCTCTCGTTTAACCTCTCGCCTCGTTCCTCCTAGCCTCGGCGCTTGCGCAGATGCGCAGGCAAAATCTTCAAACTCGTCCGATACTTCGCGATCGTGCGGCGGGCGACGGTGATGTCGCGCTGGGCCAGCTGCTGCGCCAGCGCTTCGTCGCTGAAGGGGTGCTGAGCGTCTTCTTCGTTGATGAGCCGCTGGATTTCCGACTTGATCGTGGCATCTGAAATATCCGCATGCGATGCCGGGTTCTGCGGCACGCCGCTGGCAAACAGCTGTTCGAGCCGGAAGACGCCGTACGGGGTGTCGAGGCTCTTGCCGGCAATGGCCCGGCTGACCGTGGAGGCGTGGCGGCCGATGAGGCTCGCCACCTGCGATTGGGTCAGGGGTTTGAGCGCTTTCGGTCCCTGTTCGACGAAATCCCGCTGAAGGCTGATGAGGCAGCGGCCGATCGAAAGGAGCGTCGCGTTGCGCTCATCAATCGACTTGACGATCCAGCTCGCCTGCCGGAATTTCTTCAGGAGAAACTCCTTCGCGTCTTCCGGGGTCTCGGGGTCTTTCAGCATCCGGTGGTAGGAGCGGTTGATGCCCACCCGGGGCATGCCCTGGTCGTTCAACTCCACATCGTAGTGCCGGTCTCTGCGGGTGACGATGAGGTCCGGGATGACCGACGGCGGCAGGTCGCCGGAGAACAGCCGGCCCGGCTTCGGGTTGAGC
>JACQHS010000072.1 GCA_016198915.1 Candidatus Omnitrophota bacterium | reverse complement strand
GAGTACCAGCCATTGGCGCTGCGGCACGATGACCGGCTGATTGAGAGCCTCGAAGATCTGGTGACGATTGCCGGGTTGGATGCCCAAGCGGTAAGCCGTCTGGCGCGGGTCGCGACGACGTACAGCTGGGATCTCAATGTCAGTGTCCGGGGCCAGGCCCGGGTCAACGTCAATACCGCGACTGCGGATGAGCTGCTGGCGGTGCTGCTGGAAGCCGGGGTGGAGGATCCTTGGCAGGCGGCCGTGAACATCGCCGACTTCGTGGATCCTGACCTGGAGCTGTCCCGCGTCAGCAAATCGACCACTCAGCTCACCCTGACCGACCAGGGCACACTCGGCACGTGGCGGTGGGCTGCAGATCATTATGAGAGCACCGAGCCCGGCGGTACTGCGCTGAGCTGGCAACCGACCGTTGCCACCGGCGAATTTCAGATCTTGGCCCGCGGGGTTGCCGGCAGCCCGATCGGCGACTTGACGATCGCCGGCGTGTTTAAACCCTCGGTAGAAGCCGGCGAATCGCTGGGGACCTTCACGCTGGATGCCGCAACCCCGCTGGCGGTGACGGTCACCAACCAAGAACCGCCTGGCACGACCTGCATGTTCCGGGGCCTTGAGCTGATTCCCCGAGACGTCAGCGGCGGCACGGGCATTCGCGGGATCGAGGCGGTCCGCATCAATGAGCTGATGGTCGAACCGACGAAAACGCTGGCGGCCTCGACCGCGACGTTTTCTCCGGGATCATCGGACTGGGCTTGCCCGGCGGGGACGGGGGTGTGTTCCTGCAGCGGGGTCGGTGAAGGCCGATGGACCTGGTCGGTCGATGGGCTCGTGCCCGGCTGGTACCATGTGCGCGTCTTGGGCTCCTCCGCGGGCCAGACGGTCGGTGCGGTCGATGTCGGCGGAAGTGCGCAGCCGGTCCTCGCGCACGGCGAGCATCATCCCGACACGGCGCTGGTCGTGTCCGATGGGCCCAATCGGGGAAAATTCAGCCTGACCATTGGCAAAACCGCTTCGAGCGGGACATACTATCTGAAGGAGGTGGTGCTCGGCCGCCAGCCGGACGGGGAATACCTTGAGCTGGTGAATCTGAGCGATCGCCCGATCGATGTCAGCGGCTGGGTGATTGAAGGGGACGCGACCGGCGGACGGCAGGCGGTGTTCCCGGAGCAGACCGTCATCGACGCGCACGGGTTGCTCGTGGCCGTCGTGGATCTTGATGACGCCCAGATGGGCCTGGGCGGCAACCACCTCGATGCTCGGACATCGTGGGAAATTTCGGACGACACGCCCGCGGTGCAGCTGGAGTTTCCGAACGGGCCGCCGTCGCCGGAAGATGATTGGTTGAAAGTGACGCTCCCCGCAGGGCAGTCGGCGCAGGTGGCGCTGCTGACGAGCAGCGGCGACGTGGTGGATGAGGTGGAGTACCTGTTGCCGCTGGCCACTACCGCGGATTTTCAGAGTCTTGAGAAGGGAGACCCGAGCGTGATCGTGGATCAGGATACGGATGGTCTGGATGACGGCTGGTACCCCTCAGAGTCGCTCTATACGCCGGGACAGCCGAACGACAACGAAGGGCTCAAAGAAGGCGAGGAGCTTGAGGCCGTGGTCCACGATCCCATCAGGGAGATTGCAGTTCGCAATCGTCCGCTGGAAGGCATCGGCGAGCTGGCCGGAGTCGGAAGCGGCACGGCCTGGCAGCCGTTCTCGAGCGCGGAGTTGGCGAAAATCGTTGATCGGTTGACGGTCGAGGGGGTCCGGTTGGAGGCTGAAGGCCGGCTGATGCAAGGGGAGAGCGCGTGGGCGGAAGATGCCGACGGCTTCTACGTGCACACGGATCCGGCGCAGGCGGACGCCACCGGCGTGTGGCAATGGACCGCCATTCCCGACGGCACCTACCGCCTGAGCGTGTATGGATGGCCTGACGAACAGCTCTCGGTTCGATGGCAGCTGGCAGACGGCACGGCCACCGACTGGTCGCCCGGCCTCTCCACGGATGCCCAGGGACGTCTCGTGATCGGCGAGGTGACGATCGGCGGCGGCGGCACACCCGCGAATACGCTCGCCGTTGAAGCCACGTGCGCATCAACGAATGGGATTTGTCATCTGGATTACGTGCGGCTGGACCCGAGCCTCATTCGGGTGGGGCCGGTGAATGTGAATACCGCCCCCCTCGAAGTGCTGCGGGCCCTGCCGGGCATGACGGACCAGTTGGCCTCGCGGATCATCGCGGGCCGCCCCTACGGGGATCGCGATGAAAAGGGCCGGGGGATCGGCGATCTGTTGGCGGGGGATGTCTTGGGCGCGACGGAAGAGGATGTGCTGGAGAACTTCCGGCGGCTGGCGCATGTGCTGACGACACGGTCCGATATGTTCCAGATCCTGAGCGTGGGCCAGGCGATCGATGGTGACCGGGTCGATGCGACTCAGCGGATCCAAACGGTGATTCAACGCCAATGATAAGTGATCAGTGGTCAGTGGTCGGTGGTCAGTGGTCGACGAGACCGCACGG
>JACQHS010000075.1 GCA_016198915.1 Candidatus Omnitrophota bacterium | reverse complement strand
CGCACCACCTCATTCCGGAGGGCGGCTTCCTCTTCCACCAGCAGCATGCCGCAGAGGTAGTCCAGCGCATTCTGATCCCCTTGCCGCGCCAGCAACCGGACCGCGTGCCGCCGCTCCCCGACGGTGATGGCGCGGTCTTGAATCGTCGCCTTGAGCTGCATCAGCTCAAACAACGACGCGGACGAGGACGTCGAAGCCAGCGGCTGCTCATAGCGCATCAACCCCTGGAGGAGCGCTTGGCTGTGCGGCGAGGTCGTCGTGCTCGAGACCAACTGTTGAGCCAGCGACAGCTTGTGGTGCGGCGACCCAGGAGCCGTCAACGTGCCCAGAGACAGGGGCAATTCGTCTGCGTCGTCCGCCGTGGTCAGCCGGTCGGCGACCCTGGCGGCGGACCGCCGGGAGGCGGCCTTCGCCTGCAGGGTCGTCCGGAGGGTCGTCGTGTATTCGCGGCGAAGCTTTGCGGCGACCACGATCCACACGACCACGGCAGGAAGCGTCAGGTAGGTGAGAAACCGCACCGGCATGCCCAGGACATCGAGGAGCACAATCCCCAAGACCGCCGCGATCCCCTTGCCGAACCGAAAGACCACCATATCGATGAACGGTTTGACCTTATACCGGATGGTGCGGTCGATGGGAAGGTAGAGGACTTCCTTCGCGGTCTGCTGGAGCGAATAGTTCATGGACGCGTCATACAGCTCGGTCGCGGCCGCCAGCGCAAAGATCGGCAGCAACAACATGCCGGTCGTCCCGGCCAGCACCCCGACCGGCAGCGCCAAGAGCGCGGCCCCCAGTCCCCAGCGCCGCAGGATCCAGCTCGTAAAGAAGAACTGGATGACGAACGCGAGCACGTTGATGCTTCCGAAGAACAAGCTGGTGAACGTGGTCCGGGCGTTGACGTCGGTGAACGTCTGCTCGATGAAGGGGTTGAACTGGTAGTAGATCAACGCCGCGATGACCTTATTCAGCCCCACCAGCGCCACCAACAGCAGCAGGTACCGGGACTGCAGCAGCATCTTCGCAAACGCACGGGGCTGAGAGAGGAACGTCTCGTGACGCCCGGAAAGCTTGCTGCGCTTCTCGTCCCTCAGCTCGGCGGGCGCGAGGCCCCACAGCTGCTGGACAACCATCCAGCACACGACGAGCAGCCCGGCGGAACAGAGAATGAGCTGCTGGGACCCCAGCACCTGGGCGCCCACCGCGGCGATCGAAGAGCCAACGATGCCGCCGAGAATGCCGCCGGAGCCGATGAATCCAAAGAGCCGCTTCGCTTCGCGGGGACGGTAGAGGTCGTTGGCGACCAGCCAGAAGAGGGTCACGGCCAGCACGGAAAAAATGGCCACCCAGATGTAGAACGCCCCGGCGATCCACGAGTGGGGCCAGGCCAGCAGCTTCCAGAAGACCACCATGACCGCGGTCACCGCGACGAACGAGAGGCTCACCAGGCGGGGTTTGGCCACGCGGTCGACCAGCCGGGCGAAGACCGTCACGATCGGCCCCATGAGCAGCGCGCAGATGAGGTCCACGTAGGGCACCATGCGAGAGCCAAGCTCGCCGAGGACAAGCGAGCGGCTCACCGGCTTGATGACGTAGTACGCCGTGATGACGAGGAAAAAATAGAGGAAGGTCAGGGTGACCTTCCGTCCCTCGCCCGGGCGGATGTGCGCAAAGCGTTTGGAAAGATACCCAATCGTCCTATGCATCGGCTGCCATGAACCTGGCTCTAGTTAACCTTACCTGATGGCGATGAACGAGAGCAACCGTCCGGTGTCTTGCCCTTCGCGGCGAATCGAATACCATGGCGATGAGGAGCAGGACGTGCACTGGCCGCTGTCCACCATCCGACTCGGCGCAACCCCTGCCCGCCGCAGCTGGTCGATCGCCGCGCCGATCAGATCGCAGGTGCGGCGGCCGTCCCGCACCTGCACGAACGAGCCGAAGCGGGCTTCAAACTCCGGCCCCACCTCATAGCAGCAGGACCGGATCGCGGGACCGATCGCCACGCGCAGCGCCGAAGGCACGCTGTGATACAGGTGACGAAACGCCGCGACCAGCCGCAGGGGCAGGCCGGCAACCAGGCCGCGCCATCCGGCATGGGCCATCCCGACGGCGCGCCGCCGCGGATCACACAGAAAGATCGGAAGACAATCTGCGCTGCGAATCGCCAGCCCCGTCCCCGGAACACTCGTGAGCAGCGCATCGCAGCCCGCCACCGGTCGTGTGTCTTCACGCGCCTGCTGGATCGCGGCGATGCTGCTGCCATGGACTTGCTCAGCCTGAATGACGCGGCGCACGGCCGGCAGATACGTGATGAGGCGGGAGTATTCCGCGGGCGGTCCGACGATGCCGGCCGTCACCCACGACGGCGCCCACCCGGTGAGCCGCCAGAGTCCGGGCGGGCCCTCGCGCAGGATCGGGCGTTCAGTCGCCGCCACGGCCATTCATGGGCTCCGTTTCGGAGGAGGAGGCCAGCACGCGCAACCCCAGCGTTGAGGGATCAACCACCTCGCCCCGCCGCGCGACCTCGAAGTGGAGGTGGGAACTGATCCAGGGGTGGCGCGCGTTTCCGGTCTTGCCCACCGCCCCGATCACCTGTCCTTGGGTGACCCGATCCCCCCGCTCCACCCTCGATGACGCCAGATGGGCATAGAGACTCGTGAGGCCGCCTCCATGCGACACCTCAACAAAGCGTCCCAGCCCCCGGTGAGCGCCGACCTCGATCACCGTGCCGCTGCGGATGACCCGCACCGGGCTGTTGAGGGGTGCCAGCAGGTCGATACCCCGGTGGCTCCGGCGTCCGCTGCGCGGCGCTCCGAAATGCCCATCGCCCTTGGCATCCTGGCGCACCTGGAGCACGTCGGTCTCCAGGGGGGCGGCGAAGGTTTTCCAATTGAGGTACGGCGCTTCACGCGCCAGGACGGTCAAGGCCAGTCCCGCGGCCAGGCCGAGCCAAAATGGGCGGCGGTCAGCGGCCATGCGGGGCGGGTGCCGCGCGAACGCGGCCCTCGGTCCGGGCCGCCACCGCGAGCGATTCTCCGTACACCTGGGCGGCGGCCTCGGTGATGGATTCCGGCGAGGTGGGATGAGCGGTGATGGTGCGCGCCAGCTGCTTCGCCGTCAACCCGTGGCGCCTGGCCAGGACCGCATAGTGAATGAGGCTTGAGGCGTTGGCGGCGACGATCGTGGCGCTGCGGATCTGGTCGGTCGCACGGTCCACGGCCAGCTTCACGAACCCTTCAGTCTCCTCATCGCAATGACTCTTGCCGAGCGCTGCGAACGAGAACCGGCTGATGCGGCAGCCCTCATCCGCCTGCGCGTCCATCGGGCCGATCTGGGCGATCTCCGGGTCGGTGAAGACGCAGCGCGGCACCTCGTTAGGGTCCAGCGGCTGCGGCGGATCGCCGAGGAGATTGCGCACGGCCAAGGCCCCTTCCGCGCTCGCCCAATGCGCCAGGCCGTGGCCCTCCAGACAATCGCCGATGGCCGCGATGTGGGGCTGGCTCGTGCGCAGGAACGGATCCACGGTGACGCCGCGGCCGACGACCACACCGGCCGCGGAGAGCTGCAGCGATTCGACGTTGGGCTGCTGGCCGATGGCCACCAGACAGCACTCCGCCGGCACGTTTGCGCCGTCCGACAACTTCGCCGAGACGCCGGCGGACGACGTCGTCAGCTCACGAACGGTGGTCCCCGTCCGCAGCGACACGCCCTGCGATTCGAGACGGCGGACGAGCCACCGCACCGCCTCCGGATCCTCGGCTGGCAGCAGCTGCGGCTGCTGCTCCACGACGGTGACCTGTGTGCCGAACGCGGAAAAGCAGGACGCAAACTCGCAGCCGATCGAGCCGCCGCCGATGATCAGCAATTGCTTCGGCAGGGCGGTCAACGACAACAGTCCCCGGTAGGACAGGATCACCCGCTCATCGAATGCCCAAGGTCCCGGGGACGGACGCGCCCCGGTCGCCAGAATGACTCGTTGGGCCTCCACGGACTGGGAGGATTTCTCTGTGGTGATCACGAGCTTGCGGGGCTGTTCAAACGCCGCGCTGCCGGACACCATCTCCACGCGCTCGTGCCGAAGGATGTCGGCGAGCCCCCGGCGCAGGGTCGAAACGATGCGCTCGTTGCGGGCCATGACCGCGGGGAAATCCAGGTCATAGCCCCGGACCGTGACGCCGAACTTCGGAGCCTCGCGCAGACGGCGGATCAAGTGGGCGACGGCGAGCAGCGCTTTGGTGGGAATACAGCCGATGTTGAGGCACACCCCGCCGATCTGTTCGCGCTCGATGAGCGCCACGCGCTGGCCGCGCCGTGCTCCCGCGAGCGCTGCGGCATAGCCGCCGGGTCCGCTGCCGATGACCGCCAGGTCATACGCCTGGGGCATCAGGTCGCCTGCTGCGTGGGTTCGGGGGCATAGACGCACACGGTATTCTTGCCGGTCGTTTTCGCGCGGTAGAGCTGTTCATCGGCAAGCCGGATGAGTTCCTTTTGATCCATGCTCCGGTCTTCGGGGAAGCGGCGCACCGCGACGCCGATGCTGACGCTGAGATTGAGCGGTTTCTGCAGCCCGCGGAATTCGTCATCGACGCCTTTGCGGATGCGCTCCGCGACCAGCAAGGCACCGGTGGCCGCGCTGGCCGCATCGCCCCCAAGCCCGGTCTCCGGCAGGAGGATGATGAACTCTTCCCCGCCGTAGCGGCCGACGAGGTCGATCGCGCGCACTTCCTTCTTCACGATCTTGGAGATGATCCGCAGCACTGCGTCGCCCTGCGGATGTCCCAGGGTATCGTTGACCGCCTTGAAATTGTCGATATCCACCATGAGCAGCGACAGGGGAAACTGGTACCGCGTGGCGCGGTCGAGCTCTTGAGCCAAGCGGCGCAGGAAGTACTCGCGGTTGTGCACTCCGGTCAATCGGTCGATGATCGCCAGCTCTCCCTGGACGGCGATGGCCAGGGCCAGGGCGAGCTCTTCCCACAGCGCGTCGTAGAAGCCTTTCTGCTCCTCGTAGCTCTTCAAAATATCCGGATGGCAGAAGATCATGAGAACACCCAACACCGTATTCTCCACGACCAGGGGCACGACCATCGTCGCGGAGACCGACCCCAGCGGCTCCGCCTTCTCGGGCTTCACCACCGACAACTCCGCTCGTCCCGATGCCAGCAGCCAGGGTTTCTTTTTCTGGATCACGCGACTAAAGGGGGTTTCGCTCGGCTGAAATTCGGTTTTCATAAACATCGCCTCGTCGCAGTAGTGGCCGATCTCGAAGCGCATCGTGTCGGTGCCGAAGTTGAGCAGCCAGAGGCTCACGACGCTGCTCGCCTGCGAGACGCTGGTATTGCGGCTGGCGGCCTCCACGATGCCCTGGACGAGCATGCGTTTATCGAGCCGTTTGGTGAGCGTCTGTCCCAGGAGGATCAGCTGGTCGTATTGGCGGCTGTGCTGATCCCGGATATGCGTGATCTCGCGCTTGGCGGCCGCGGCCTGGCCCATCTGCTTCTGCTGCGCGACGGACAGGCGCGCCCCCGTGTACATCAGGATCCCGGCGCAGCCGCTGAGGATAATGACCACGATGATGAGGCTCATGACGGTGACGACGACCAGGAACTGGTCGAAGTTGAGCTCCACCGGCAGGTACGGCTGCCATTGCAGAAACAGCTCGGTCAGATAGTCCGACACCGCGAAGTTGCCCGTGGCGTACATCGACACGGCCAGCAGCACGACGAAGAACAGAAACCAGAGCAGGCCTTTAAGGAAACTCATCGAGAGAGGGACTTGTCAAGACCGGCGGCTTGCGCTACGATGCTCGAAACGAACAGGAGGGCGCGATGGCTGTTTCCGAGAAACTGCGGGCGTTGTTGGCGTCGTCGAAGATCCGCTACACGGTGGCCCGGCATCCGGTGGCCTACACTGCGCAGGAGATCGCCGCCGCCCAGCACGTGCCCGGACGGCAGCTGGCGAAAAGCGTCTTGGTGAAGACCGACCGCGGACCGACCCTGGCGGTTCTGCCCGCCGTGCACCTCATTGATCTGAAGAAGCTCAAAACCGTGCTGGGGGCCAAACAGCTGACGATCGCCAAAGAGGCGGATATCAAGCAGCAGTTTCCGGACATCGAGGTCGGGGCCATGTCGCCGTTCGGGAATCTCTACGGTGTTGCGGTCGTTGTCGACCGCGGGCTCGGCGAGGCGGAAGAGATTGTCTTCAACGGAGGTTCGCATACGGAGACGATCAAGCTTCGCTATCGCGATTTCGCCTCCCTCGTCAAACCGAAAACGGGCGCCTTCGCCCTTCCCGTCAGCCGTCCGGCACCCGCCAAACGCAAATCGTCTTCAAAAAAGACCGCACGAAAAAAATCCTCGCGTTAGAACCATCCGCCCCGGGTCAGCGGCGGCAGGGTTCCCGTGCCGTCGAGATGACCCGTCGCGTTGATCCACAGGACATGCCGCACCGCCATGCCGCACTCGAGCGCCGTCACCCCCGCATTATCCAGCCGAAGCCGCCGTAAGAGCGCATCGTAGTCCGCCCCCAGCACCTCCGCCAGGAGTGCGGCAATCACTCCGCCGTGGGACACGATGACATACTCCCCCTCGCCGGAGCTCGAGACAATATGCTCGAGCGTCCGGCTGACGCGTTGCCGGAACGCCCCCAGCAACTCCGCGCCAGGAATCTGCACCGTGGAGGGACGGATCCGCCACTGCTGATAGGCGCCGGCGAATCGCGCGTCCACTTCCTCGGGGGTCAGGCCTTCCCACGCGCCAAGGTGCATCTCGGCTAATCGCTGCTCAACGATCGGATGCACCCCGTGGCCGTTGCCGGCGGCGATGTGATGGGCCGTCTGCTGGCTGCGCAATAGATGGCTTGTGAAGATGCCGGTCAGGTGGCGCGTGGCGAAGAGCGCTCCCAGCCGCTTTGCCTGCTCTTCGCCCGCCGGATTCAACGGCACATCGGAATGCCCCTGGATGCGGTTGTCGCTGTTCCACGCGGTTTGGGCATGACGAACGAGGTAGAAGCGTTTCACAGGGGGGGCGCCTATAACCCGTAGCTGGAGGCCACTTGGTTCAGGACCTCCTCCGAGACGAAGATCGGGGCATCGGCCCGCAGGGCCACGGCGATGCTGTCGGAGGGCCGGGCATCCACTTCATGGAGCGCGCCTTCCTTGGTCTGCAGGATGAGCTTCGCGAAAAACGTGTTGAACTCCAACTTGGTGATGACGATGCGCGCCAGTGTTGCGCCCAGCTGCGCGATAGTGTCCTGCAGGAGATCGTGCGTCAAGGGCCGCGGCGGCTGGATCCCGCTGATCTTCATCTTAATGGCCGTGACCTCGGAAATGCCGATGATGATCGGCAGCACGCGGTTGCCGTTCCGCTCCTTCAGGACGACCACCTGCTCTCCGCGCCGCTCGTCGATGCGGATCTTGCTGACTTCCATTTGGACGAGCCCGTTGTGCTCGTGGGGCGCGTCGGCCATGACCGCTCCTTCAGTCTCGACGAAACACGGTGTACGACTATCGTTTCAATGCTATCATGTGATGCGAAGCAGTGTCAACCCTTGCCCGGAATGGCTATAATGAGACCTACGATGCAGCGCCTGGTGATCGCCTCGCTGATTGTCGCCTTCGCCCAGCCGGCTGCCGCGGCTGAGCCCAAAGCCCGCCTGTGCCCGATCTGCGCGAAGGCCAATGATGACCAGGCCACCTACGGAGAGAAGGCCGGCAACACGCTGGCCCGCGGGGCCCTCAATCTTGGGCTGGGGTGGACGGAGATGATCCGCCAGCCTGGCAAGGCGGCGCGCGAGGGCAAGAATGTGTTCCACGGCATCGCCAACGGCATCGGTTTCAGCGCACGGCGCACGCTGCGCGGGCTTGGCGAATTACTCACGTTCTGGACCCCGAAAGTGGAAGGCGAATACATCCATTTCTCCAAAGACTGCCCGATTGATACCATGCAATAGTTTTACTTGACACGCTGCGTTCACCGTAGTACCGTACAGAAAATTGATTGTTCGTTGGGTGACCGTGGGAAGCCCGTGAAAGTCGGGCGCGGACCCGCCGCTGTAACCCCAGCACGTCCCCTTGCAAGTGCCACTGTCTGCCCGCCGTAGGCGGGGGATGGGAAGGCGCAAGGGTAATCGGGGAGCCAGAAGACCGACCCAACGAACCGTCCCCCGCCGCAGGCGGGGGGCCTTCACTGCAGCTCCGTGGAGCGAGTCGAGGGTGGAGGAAACTGGGACCTGCCCCTGACGATTTATCGTCAGGGGTTTTTGTTCCCCCCGATGCGCCCACCAGCACACCCCCCGAGGCTGGGGCAAGGAGGTTCAACGATGCGGAGTTGGCCGCTGGTGTTCGTCGTGGTGGGACTGAGTGCAGGTTGTCTCGGCTCCCGCGGGCTGACGGTGAAAGACCCATCCGGGCGGACGTTTCTCGTGAAGGAACGCATCCCGGTCACGGTGCGCGTGGATTTTGGCCCCCTCGGAAAGCCGCCCCTCGAAGAATCGATTCTGCTCACCCGCGGGTCAACCCCCAAGGATGCCGTGTCCGTGCTGTACCCCGTCAAGAGCGGCATGGTCTGCTGCGACACACGCGAAGTGGCGGAAATCGACGGGGTGCCGATTGATGCCGCCAAGAATCGGTGGTGGATGGTAAAGGTGAACGGCAATGGCAACGTGAGTCCTTTTCACACGAAATTGCAGGCAGGTGATCGTGTCGAGTGGGTGTACTTCGACTGATCGCTGCCGCTGAACGCATATGAGGAGAAACCAATGGTCCGCATGAGAAGCGCGCGAGTCATTTCCGCAGTAGGCTGGATGGTCGGCCTCATCCTGAGCGTCAACACGGTTTGGGCCACCCCGCCTGCCCCCTGGACGGATACGGTCCTGTCGGCACGAAAAATTCCCGAGTCTCGGGTGCAGGCGACGCGGGCGATCACGGTGATCACCAGCGAGGAATTGGAGCGGTGGGGCGCGATGTTCGTCAGCGACGCCCTACGCCACGTGCCCGGCGTCTATGTCCGACGGTCCGGAGGGATCGGCCGCGTGACCAATGCCGTCATTCGCGGATCGGGTGCTGCGCACGTCCTCGTCTTGGTGGACGGCGTGCAGGTGAACAGCCCCACAACCGGGGCGTTCGACTTCGCGCACCTGACGACGGATAACGTTGACCGCATCGAAATCCTGCGCGGCGGAGCCAGCGCGCTCTACGGCTCCGATGCGGTCGGCGGCGTCATCCACATCATCACGAAGGATGGAGGGGAGATTCCCGGCACCGGTGTTGCCGCCGCCACGGAGTTTGGCACCGACCGGACGTCCCGCGAGACGGGGGAGTTCCGCTGGTCGTCCGGTCCGTCGAGGTTCTCGACCTCGATCAGCCGGATCGACTCGAACGGGGTCAGCGCCGATGATGACTACCGCAACATGACGTACTCGGGCCGCTCGATCACGCAATTGACCGATACGGTCGATCTGGATACCGCCGTCCGGTACCATGAGGGGCGGGTCGGCGTGGATGACGGCGCCTTTCGACCGGATCCGAACCGGCGCAACACCGAAAAACTCATCATCGCCAGCACCACCCTGAGCCACCAGGTCGCGGACTGGTGGCAGCAGCGTCTGCAGGTCGTCACAAACCGCTCCGACTTCGTTGACCTCGACCAAGCCAATCCCGGGACGACCCAAACGCAGGCGGAAAGCCGTTTTGTCACGAAACTCATCGGGGGAGAATGGCGCCATGATGTGACCTGGGTCCCGTGGGGAGGGATCGCCTTGGGGGCTGAAGTGGAATCCCAGGCAGGTGATACCGGGTCCTTCGACAAGCGCGTCCGCACCGGGTCGCTGTACCTCAGCCCGCACGTCACCATCGCCGACCGGTTGACGCTCGTCTCGGGGCTGCGGTGGCTTCGGCACAATACGTTCGGGCGGGACAGCTCCTGGGAAGCGTCTGCCGCGTATCGGTTCGGGAAAGACGGGCCGAAATTCCGCGCCGGCTACTCCCAGGCGTTCCATGCTCCAACGCTCAACGATTTGTACTTCCCGAACTTCAGCAATCCGAATCTTGTGCCTGAGGAGAGCGACAACTATGAGGTTGGGCTGGATCACGCCTGGGGAGACGGGCGGTTCGCCGTCTCAACGACCCTCTTCCACCGCGAAGTGGATCAGCTCATCCAATTCGCCGGCGTGGCACCGGTGAACATCGGAGAAACCGAGCAGCGGGGCGTGGAACTTGAGTCGGCTGTTCAACTCGGGCACGGCCTGTCGCTCGAGGGCCATTATACGTACGTCGGCGCGTACGAGGAACCGTCCAGGGAAGAGCTGCTGCGCGTGCCGCACCAGACGGCGGACCTTTCGCTTCGCTACGCGCCGAGGGAGCGCCTGGCGTTTGATGCCCGGTACAATTTCGTGGGCAGCCGCGAGGATGTGGGCCGGCAAAAACTCGGACACTACAGCACCGTGGACGTGGGGATGCATTTCCAAATCCATCGGTTCGCTGAATTGTACGCCCGAGTGGAAAACCTCTTCGGGCGCCGCTACCAAGAGATCATCGGCTTTCCCTCCCCGCGGACGGCCGTCTACTTCGGAGGCCGTGTGCGCTTGTAGACACCGGAGGGGCGCAGACGCTACAATGCACAACGTACGGAGGAACCTGTGATGACCATTCAGAAACATGGTCAGCGCCTGTGGCTCGTGGTGGGCTTGATCCTGGTGGGAATCGTCTCGCGGCTTGTGCCGCATCCGTGGAACGCCACGCCTTTGACCGCCATCGCGTTGTTCGGCGGCACGTATCTTCCCAAGCGGTGGGCGATCCTCTCGCCGCTGGCGATCGTGGCGCTGAGCGACGCGTTCCTCGGCTGGCACTCGACGATCCCGTTCACGTGGGGCGCGTTTGCGGTGACGGGGCTGCTTGGGTGGTGGATTCGTGTTCGGCTAAGTGCGACGCGCATTCTGGCGGGGTCGCTGCTCGGCTCGGTGATCTTTTTCGTGGTGACGAACTTCGGCGTGTGGGCGGTGGAAGCCATCTATCCGCGCACGCTCGCTGGACTGTGGCAGTGCTACGTCGCCGGCCTTCCCTTCTTCCGCAACATGCTCGCGGGCGATCTCATCTATACCGCCGCGTTGTTCGGCATGTTTGCGGCCATCATGTCGCTCGGCGTCATGCCTGCCGGCGTCCGGTCGAAATAGCGGCCGGAGATGCCGTCGGCCGGCGGGGTCTACCTCTTCTTCCTGGGGCTGGCGTGCGGCATCGCGCTGCTCACCGCGACCAGCTACCGCCGCGTGTCCCCGCGGTGGCTGCGGTGGCTGCTCATCGTCAGCGGGGTGTTCGTCATGAGCCGCTACGCGACCATGGCGCTGTTCACGGCGACCGAGGCGCCGAGGCATTTTCTGGCTCTGCGCCCGTGCTGGTTCGCGACCTCCATCGGGCTCACTCTCCCCAGCGTCTTTGCCCTCGACCAGCTCCTGCGCCATCCGGCGATGACGCCGAGGAAACTTTTGATATGGTTTTCCCCGTTTCTCGCCGTGTATGGCCTCGTGCTGCTGTTCGCCGGTGTGACCCTGGTTCCCGATCGCCTCGTGGGCTGGGCGCTGCATTTAGGGTCCGGCTGGCAGGTCCTGCTGTCGCTGACCCAGGGCGTGTTTGTCATCGGGTTTATCGGCATCAGCGTGATGCTGATGCGCAAAATTCCCGCGGCACCAATTCGCCTGGCACTCCTGGGCCTCGCCGCGGGCCAGGCCTATCTCGGGCTGGACGGGCTGCTCCAAGCACTCGGCCGATGGTACTTCAGGCCTTTCCTCTATTCAGAGATGCTGATGCTGCTCGCCCTGTGGCACGCCTACGAGACGAGCGCAAAGCTGCAGTCCGGCGCTTGACGACGCTGAAAGTTGGCTCTATAATAGGTTTTTCGGGTTATCCTTCCCTTGCGAGGCCCATAACCACGGAGGTCGAGATGACAGCACAGGTTTCTTCACCGGCGGCGCAACAGACGGTCCTGGTCACCACGGAGTGGGTTGCCGAGCATCTGAACGACGCCTCCATCCGCATCGTCGAGGTGGACGTCGACACCAAAGCCTATGGCGAAGGCCATGTCCCCAACGCCGTCGGCTGGGCCTGGGATACGCAGCTGTGCGACACGGTGCGGCGCGACATCATCCCCAAGGCAAAGTTCGAGCAGCTCATGGGCTCCTCGGGGATTGACAACAACACCACGGTCATCCTGTACGGGGACAACAACAACTGGTTCGCGGCCTGGGCATTTTGGCAGCTGAAGATCTACGGCCACAAGGACGTCCGCCTGATGAACGGCGGACGCAAGAAGTGGATTGCGGAAGGCCGGGAGCTCTCCACCGATCAGCCCAAGCTCACGGCAAAAACGTACACGGCGAAAGATCCTGACTTCTCGATCCGCGCCTTCCTGCCCGAAGTACAGAACGCCTCCGCGCAGCGCGCCGCGCAGCTGGTGGATGTGCGCAGCCCGCAGGAATATTCAGGAGAAATTCTGGCACCCCCGGGCCTGCCGGAAACGTGCCAGCGCGGCGGCCACATCCCGGGTGCTGCGAGCAT
>JACQHS010000073.1 GCA_016198915.1 Candidatus Omnitrophota bacterium | reverse complement strand
GATAGCGCGAGATGACCTGCTCGAGGGCGCCGACGGCGGCCTCGTAGTCTTTCAGCGCTAGATGGGCTAGGCCCAGCTTGTACTGGGCGAGCTGGCCATGTTCGCTGAAAGGGCCATCCTCCACGATCGCCTGAAAAATCTCCACCGCCTTGTCGCGGGCGGGCAGCACGGCCGCGGTGCCGAAGACCTTGCGCTTTTTCCCGGCCAGAAACTCGTTGCCGATCTGATATTCCCGCTGGAGAATTTCCTCGAACCGCGCCGTGGACGGATACGTCTGGATCGTCTTGCGGTACTCGCGAAACGCCTTGTAGTAGTCCCGCCGTTCCTCTTCGCACCGGCCCAGGTAGTACTGCGCCTCTGCGGCCTCGCGCGACTGCCGATACGCCTTCAGGAGCTTGCGGAATTCCAGGCGCGCGCGGTCCCAGTCCTGCCGGTCGAAGAACGCGATCGCAAACACGAGCTGTTCTTCCGGGCTGTCCTTGACCGCGCCGGCGGGACCGATCCAGCCGGTCTGCGGCGTCCACACCCAGGCGGCCTGCACCGCTGGAGCCGCGCTCATCGTCAGGAGCATCCCGGTGGCCAGAACGAAGATGCGGAAGGCGTTCATCGACGGAATCACGTTACCAAAACCCTCTCGAAAAGTCAAAAGATCAGAGACGCTGCAGCAGCGGGATCACGAGCAGGAGCCAGGGAATGGCGATCAGCGTGGTGAACAGCCACAAGGCGTTCGCCAGCTTGCGATCCAGCCCGAAGAGCAGCGGCAACACCATGGGCGACACCGCCACCGGGGTTGAGGCTTCCAACAGCACGATGAGACGCGGCAACCCTTGGATCTTCAGCAGACTCAAGAGCAGCCAGGCGATCAACGGGGTGTAGAGGAACTTGATCCCGCTCATGGCCAGGCACGGCCGCAGCCAGGGCCGCGGCGAAGCCAAGGTCAGCTGCGAGCCGATCGCCAGCAGATAGGTGGCGGTATCCACGGGAATGAGCACATGATTCAGCCACTCCAGAACCTGCGGCCGCGGGACGTGCAGCAGACTGAAGCCCGCCCCCACGAGCATGCCGAGGAAGGGGTACAGCCGCAGCTCGCTGTTGTAGGCGCCCATGATCTGGGAGGACGCGGCGGCGTGGCCGTACCGCGCGCCGATCCAAAAGCCGAGCGTGTAAAACGCCGGGGAGAAAAAGACGAAGTAGAGCACGCACAGCCCGTAGGCGACTTCCCCGAACAACGCGAACGCGGTAAAGGCGCCGAGGTAGCCGAGATTGGAGAAGAAGGCGCACGTCAGGAAGCTGCCGGCCTCGGGACGGGTGAGGCGCGCGCGGCGGATATAGAGGTAGGCGGGCAGCAGCGTCGCGCTGGAGATGAGCGTGCCCAGCAACGGCAGCAGCCACGGCTCCCAGTGCATCAGGTCCATGCGCCAGAATGACAGGCAGAGGACGAGCGGGGAGGGCCCCATGACGATGAAGCGGACCAGCCGGGAGGCGCGCGCCTCCGTCAGCACGCCCCGCTGATGGAGCCACCAGCCGGCGGCAATCGACCCGAGAAACAATCCTAGTCCTAATCCTACGCGAAGCAGCATAAGGAATTTTAGATTTTGGATTTTGGATTGGACGTAGCGGGTAATCCAAAATCAAAAATCTAAAATCCAAAATTCGTCTCCCGTCTTGGATGTTTGAAGGTACGAACTTCGAGGCGGCGGCCGTCGGTGCGCAGATGGATCGCGCCGTCCTCGCGGGTCGAATAGATGCGCGCGCCGGTCCGTTGCAGCGCTTGGAGCGTCTCGACCGCGGGAAGATGGTGGAGGCGTCCCACGCTCAGGATCGCGATCTTGGGCTGCACCGCGTCAAAGAACCGTTCACCCGCAGTTCCCAGGCGGCTGCCATGGTGCGGCACCTTCAACACGGTCGCGCTCAGCGGACGGCCCGTGTCCAGCAGCCACGGCAGACCCTCTTCCTCAATATCTCCGCAGAGTAAAATGCTGACGGCTCCCTTCGTCATCTTCAGCACGAGGGAATTGTCATTGGACTCCGGCGCCGCACCAGGCACCAGCCCGGGCGGCGGATGGAGCACCTCGATCGCAACACCCGTCGCTCCCGAGAGCCGCATCCCCGAGACCAGCACGACCTCAGGAATCCCTCGCGACGCGGCGAAGCGCCGGAGTTCTCGCGCCGACATCGTGTCATCTTGCACCCCGTTCGTCAAGAGCCGCCCGACAGCGATCTCCTGAAGGAGCGGAATCGCGCCGCCTAGATGGTCGGCGTCCGTATGGGTCACGACCACCGCATCGAGGGCACTCAACCCTTCAGAGCGCAGGAACGGGAGGACGCGAAACCAGCCGGCGTCCGTCGTCCCGGCATCCACGAGGAACGCCTGACCCCGCGGGGTACGCACCACGATGCTGTCGCCGTGCCCGACGTCGAGCACATCGACGCGGAGCCACCGCGACTCCCGGGCGCTGCGCGCCACCAGGCTCCAGAGCCACACGGTCAAGGCCGCCGCCCAGCAGAGCAGGATGCGGGCGGGGCTCCAACGAAGCCGCGTGCGGAGCACGGAGACGCCCAGCAACAGGTAGTAGCCCATGAGCAGGAACGAGGAGGGATGCCCAACGAACCAAAACCCTCCGGGAAGCGCATGGCACCATGACACGCATTGCAGAGTCGCCTGCAACAACCATGTGAGCGGACCGCTCGCCCAGCGGATGACCGGCTCAGCCGCCGACGCAGCCAGCAGACTGGCAGTCCCTCCGCTGATCAGCGCGCTCATGAGCGGTGCGAGCAGCAGGTTCGCCAGCATGGACACCGGTGAGACCAGATGGAAGTACCAGGCGAGTACCGGGGCAAGCCCCACCCACACGGCACCGGTCGCACTCAGACTGAGGGTGATGTAACGTCGCACCCATCCCGGATGTAGCCACTGAAGGCACGGCTCAAGCCGTGATTGCCATCGTCCAGTAAACGCCATAAGGCTCATCACCGCGCCGAAGGAGAGCTGGAATCCGGGATCAAATAGCTGCGCGGGGTGGACGGCCAGGATGAGCAGGGCGGCGGCGGCCAACGTATTGGGCCATGAGATGACGCGGTCCATCGCCAAAGCCCCCAGCACCACCCAGGCCATCAGGGTGGCGCGCGCGACCGGAGGTGCGACACCCGTCAGGAGGCAGTAGCCGCCGAGGGCCAGCGCGAGGAGCAGCAATCGCAGGCGCCACGGCAGCGCGAGCAGACGAAAGAACAGCTCAAGGACGCCGGCAACCAACCCGACATTGAAGCCGCTGATGACCAGCAAATGGATCGTGCCGGTCTCCACGAAGGCGTCCTTGAGCTCCTGGTCCAGCGCCACCCGCTGGCCGAGCAGCAACGACCGCAGCAGCCCCGCATCGCGCTCGTTGAAGGTCTGCTGGAGGAGCCTCTCCCATCGGGCTCGAAGGCGAAAGACCGCCGCGAGCACGGAGCTGCCCTGCCCGCTTCGCAGCACGACCAGGCCGTCGGCCGGGCCCAAGCGGAACAGTCCGAAGATGCGCTGGCGCCACAGCGCCGCGTGCCAATCGTACTGTCCGGGGTTTCCGGGCATGGGGACGCGGGACCATTGCCCTTCGATGAGGACTTCATCGCCGTACGCCACCGGCACCTTCGGAAACTGGAACATCGCGTGTAGCCGGCCGGTGACCGGTTCCCATCCGGCGCCGTCGTCGGCGTGCAACAGCTCCAGCACGCAGGTCTGGCGAAACGCCGCATCGGACGGGGCGAAGGGCTCCACAGGATCATCGCGCACGATGCCATGGAGCCGCACCGGCTTCGGCGCATCGGACAACCGGCGCTCCAGCTGGGTGAACGGATGCGACACCCACACGGACATGCGCAGCCATCCGAGCGCCGCCCATAGCAGCAGCATCGCGAGCAACGCCGGACGCGGTGCTACGGTCCGCCTCAGAGCCATGGCGCTGCCGAGCGCGCCCGCGGTGAGGGGCAGAGTGGCGTTCCACCCCTGGGCCCCACACAGAATGCCCGCAAGGAAGGCGATCGTGATGGGAACTAATGGTGCGTTCATGACAATAAAAAAACGCAGGGGAGAGCGTCTCTCTCCTGCGTTTTAGGTTTTCCTCAACCGGGACATTTCTCTTTTTGCTTCAACGATCCGATAGCAAAAAGAGAAATGTCCCGGGCGTCAAGACACTGTCGTCCTCGGCTTGAGGCTCAAAATCACGTGCTGCATCACCGCTTCCTGGTCCTGCGGCGCAATTTCCAAAAACCGTACGCCGATTTCAATCGACCGCTGGCGTCCGGCTTTGCCGATCACTTCGTACGGCTCGCACCAGACGACTTCCGCAGTGCCGTTCACCGGCTGCTCCCGGCCCGGCAGCTTCATCGCCACCTGCAGCCGCTCCCCGGGCTTGAGCTCAGCATCCGCAAAGAAGCAGATGCCGCCTCCTCCGATGCCTTTGGTCACGGCCTGCTGGGTTTTGGTAGTCGGCAGGACGGTGTACGTCACCTCCAACCGCGTATCCAACCGAACAAAACGACGGCGTTCTTCCATCTGTACCCCCTCACGGATTGACTATGGTTCCTCCACCTGGGCCTGTTCGTAGAGCGTAAAGCGGATTTCCCGCAGAAAGCGGGATGGCGCAAGGAGCAGTTGGCTGTCCCCCCGCAGCCCCATGTCGATCAACGGGTGGGTGATGTAGAGTTCGTCCTTGGCCCGCGTCGTCGCGACATAGAAGATGCGCCGCTCCTCCTCTTCCCCGCCCGGCTCGCGCAGCGCGATCTCCGACGGGAAGTCACCCTCGCACATCCGAAGGACGAACACGACCCGCCATTCCAGCCCTTTCGCCTGATGGACGGAGCTCAGCACCAACCGCTCGGTGTCAGGCGACGCGCCTGCGGCCATCTCCTGTCCATACAGCTCGCCGAGCAGCACCAGCTCGGAGAGGAGGCTGCGCAGCGTTCGGTACGACCGGGCGAACACCGCCAGCTGCCGAATATCATCCAGGCGCGCTTGAGACGCTTCGTACTTGGCCCGCAGATACTCCGGATAGGCCGTCTCCAGGACGGCATGAATGATCTTCATCGGATGCTGGTCTTCACGCGCGGCGCGCAGCGCGCGCAGGTCCTTCTGAAACCGTTTGACGTGAGGCTGCGCGGCCGGCGGCAGCATGGCGCAGACCGAGGCGCTGAGCGTCTCTTCCAGCGGATCCTTGGCGTGGGCGATGGCCTCCCACAGCCGCGCGGCGGTCACGTTGCCGACGCGGGGCAGCATGAGCCAGAGCCGCCGCCAGGCGATCTCGTCGCGGGGATTATCCAGCACCTTCAAGTAGGCCACGACATCCTTGATGTGGGCCTGCTCAAAGAAGCGCACGCCGGAGCGCACCTCGTAGGGGATGTTGCGTTTGATGAGCTCCGCCTGCAGGATGGAGGAGTGGGCGTGGGCGCGGTAGAGCACCGCCACGTCTTCCAGCCCGATGCCCTCGTCGCGCAGTTGGAGGATCCGCTCCGCGACGAACGCGGCCTCTTGATAGACGTCGTTGACCGGCAGGACGACCGGCAGAGCGCCGCGGCTTCGCTGGGCGATGAGCATCTTGCGGTGCTGGCGCTGGTTATGGGCAATGCTCGCATTCGTGAAGTCCAGAATCTCCGGCGTGGAGCGGTAATTCGCCTCGAGCTTGAAGACCTCCGTGCCGGGGTTGCGTTCGGGAAACTGGAGGATGTTGTCGTAGTTGGACCCGCGGAAGGCGTAGATGCTCTGGGCGTCGTCGCCCACCACCATGAGGTTGCGGCCGTTGTGCTCGGCCAGCCGCTCCACAATCCGCGCTTGGATGGTGTTGGTATCCTGGTACT
This sequence comes from Candidatus Omnitrophota bacterium, assembly GCA_016198915.1. Classification (GTDB taxonomy): domain Bacteria; phylum Omnitrophota; class Gorgyraeia; order Aquiviventales; family Aquiviventaceae; genus JACQHS01. The sequence continues at coordinate 10,504 of JACQHS010000073.1, read as the reverse complement.
CATCCACCAGGATCGAGCGGAATTGCCCGCCGAGGCGCGCGGCAAACTCGCGATGCTCCTCCAAGAGCGCGAGCCAAAAACGCAGGAGGTCGTCGTAGTCCACGGCGTTGGCCGCGCGCTTTTTCGCGTCGTACCGTACCGCGACCTGTTGCAGCTGCGGCGTCCAATCGCTGAAATGCGGGGTGCGCTCCTCCACCGCCGCCGCGATCGGCCGCTGCGTGTTGAAGGAAAAGCTGATGAGGTCCTGGATGATGGCGGGTGCCGGAAACCGTTTTTCCTCCACCTGCACTTTCGCATCGGTGACGCACACCTTGAGCAGGTCCCGGCCGTCCTCCTCATCCAAGATGGTGTAGTTGGGTGCTAAGCCCACGATCCGGCCGTGGCTGCGCAGGATCCGGTTGCCGATGGCATGGAACGTGCCGCCCCAGACCTTGGCGGCATTGGTGCCGGTGAGCGCGTCAACACGGCCAAGCATCTCTCGCGCGGCTTTATTGGTAAACGTCGCCAGCAGAATCTGCGAGGGGAGCACGCCGCGGGTCATGAGGTAGGCAACACGGTAGGTGATGGTCCGGGTCTTGCCCGACCCGGCCCCCGCGATGACGAGCTTCGGCCCGTCGCCGCAGGTGACCGCGGCGCGCTGAGCCTCGTTGAGGTCGCGCTCAAGATCGAGGGACAACGGCGTGCGGCTGGACGTGTGGAGCGTGAAGGTGCGGGTCATGGCAGGATTACTCTCTCTTCGACGTTCCCTTTATCGCGTCCTGAAACGACTTGACCGCCTCACCGATAGCGCGCGCGACTTCCGGCAGGCGGCGCGGCCCGATGACGAGCAGCGCGACAATGAAGATCACGAGCAGTTCCGAAAGGCCGAGGTTGCCCATCTCACGGCACCGTCACGTGGTCCTTCAACCCAGCGTACGTCTGCGGCCCGATGCCCTTCACCCGCTGCAGCTCTTCCGGCCGCTGGAACGGGCCGTGAACCGTCCGGTCATCGACGATCCGCCGCGCGAGCGTCGGTCCCACCCCGGGCAGCCGCTCCAATTCTGCGACACTGGCCGTATTCACGTCAACCTGCCGAGCCGCGACGAGTGCCGCATCCCATTGTGCGGTCTGTTCCAACGCCGGCTCGATCACGAGCGGCGGCCTCTGCTGCCGCCAGAGGATGGTCCCCAGCGCCGCCAGCGACACCGCTCCCAAGATCGACGCGGTCATCCGTTCTTTCTCAGTCAGCCACATGTTAGATGACAATATTCACCAAGCGCTTTGGCACGACGATGAACTGCTTGACGGTCTGACCGTCAAGAAACTTCCTAATGCGCTCATCGGCCAGCACCGTCTGTTTCAGCGCGGCGTCACTGACGGCTGACGGCACGGTGATGCGCGCGCGGACTTTCCCGTTCACCTGGACAACCATCAGGAGTTCCGACCGCTCCAGTATTTTCGGGTCGTGAACCGGCCATCGTTCGAAGACCAGGCTCTTGGTGTGTCCTAACCGCTGCCAGAGCTCCTCGGCGACGTGCGGCGCCATCGGTGAGAGCAGCAGGACCAGCTGCTCCACGGCCGTCTTGGACACCGTCGGCTCATCACTCAACCGGTTGGTCAACACCATGAGATGTGAAATCGCGGTGTTGAACCGCAGCTGCTCAAAATCATCGGTCACTTCCTGAATCGTCTGGTGGAGCAGGACGTTGATCTCCCCGGACGGCCCAGAGGCTTGGATGGCGGGATTGAGCGAACCGCCCTCGCGAACCACGAGGCGCCACGCCCGGTCCAGAAACCGCGCCACCCCCTCGATGCTCCGCGTGCTCCAGGGCTTGACCGCTTCGAGCGGCCCCATGAACATTTCATAGAGCCGGAAGGCGTCCACGCCGTGTGCGTTGATCACATCGTCTGGGTTGACGACGTTGCCGCGCGACTTCGACATCTTTTCGCTGTCTTCGCCAAGGATCAGCCCCTGATTGACGAGCTTCTGAAACGGCTCCGGCGTGGAAACGAGCTTCAGGTCATAGAGGACCTTCTGCCAAAACCGCGCGTACAGCAAATGCAGGACCGCGTGCTCCGCTCCGCCGACGTAGAGATCCACCGGCATCCAGTAGCGTTCTTTCGCCGGATCCCACGCCTGCCGGTCGTTCGTTGGATCCAGGTAGCGCAGATAATACCAGCATGAGCCAGCCCACTGCGGCATGGTGTTCGTCTCGCGCTCCGCAGCACCCCGGCACTTCGGACATGTGGTCTTCACCCACTCCTTGGCCTTGGCCAATGGAGGCTCCGCGCTTCCGGTCGGTTTAAAATCTTTCATCTCGGGTAATGTGAGCGGCAGCGCCGACTCAGGCAGCGGCACGGTGCCGCACCGAGCGCAATGGACGATCGGAATTGGCTCGCCCCAGTAGCGCTGCCGTGAAAAGAGCCAGTCGCGCAGCTTGTAGTTCACTGCCGCCTGCCCCGCCCCGCGGCTTGTCAGCCACTCGGTGATCTTGCCCTTAGCTTCCTCGCTCAGCAGGCCGGTGAACGGCCCGGAATCGTGCATCCGGCCCGGTTCGGTATACGCCTCGGTCAAGCCGGCAAGTTCCAGCGGACGGTCCTCCGGCAGGATGACAATGCGCACGTCGAGCCCGAAGGTGAGCGCAAACTCCAAATCCCGCTGGTCATGCGCCGGCACCGCCATGATCGCGCCGGTGCCATAGCTGGCCAGGACGTAGTCCGCGATCCAGATCGGAATCTTCCCGCTGTTGACGGGATTCATGGCGTAGGCACCGGTGAAGACCCCGGTCTTTTCCTTGGTCAACGCGGCGCGTTCCAGCTCGCTTTTGCGGGCCGAGTCGCCTCGATACTGCTCCACGACCGCCCGCCGGTTGTCCGTCGTGATGTGCGGCACGAGCGGATGTTCCGGCGAGAGCACCACGTAGGTGGCGCCAAAGAGCGTATCCGGGCGCGTCGTGTAGATTTTGAATTCCACCGACCCGTCGCGGCGCCGGACCCGCGCGTGATCGATCACCGTGTCAGGCACCGACCCGGCTGCGGTCTGCAGCTCGAACCAGACGTTGGCGCCCTCGCTCTTGCCGATCCAGTAGCGCTGCTGCTCCTTGATGTGCTCCGGCCAGTCCAAACCGTCCAGCTCGCTAAGGAGACGGTCGGCGTACGCGGTGATCTTGAGCATCCACTGCCGCATCGGCTTGCGCTCCACGGGATGGCCTTTGCGTTCGCACTTGCCCTCAACGACTTCCTCGTTTGCGAGCACCGTCGCGCACTCCGGACACCACCAGACCGGGGCCTCGGCCACGTAGGCGAGGCCGCGCTCGTACAGTTTCAGGAAAATCCACTGGGTCCATTTCACGTAGGCCGGGTCGGTCGTGTCGATCTCCCGGTCCCAGTCGTAGGAAAAGCCCAGCCGCTTGATTTGCCGCCGGAACGTCTCGATGTTCTTCCTCGTCGTCACCGCCGGATGGGTGCCGGTCTCGAGCGCGTACTGCTCGGCCGGCAGCCCGAACGCGTCCCAGCCCATCGGATGCAGGACGTTATAGCCCTGCATCCGCTTAAAGCGCGCCACGATATCCGTCGCCGTGTAGCCCTCCGGGTGGCCGACGTGGAGCCCGGCCCCGGACGGGTATGGGAACATGTCAAGGAGGTAGAGCTTTCTCCGCGTGGCGTCGCCGTCCACCGCGCGGAACAGCTGCTGCTCCTCCCACACGCGCTGCCATTTTGGCTCAATCTCGCGAAACGGGTAGCTCATGATTTTGGCGGGGCGTTCAGTTTGGCGTACTGCATGAGGAGGGTGCGGTCGTTCGGATCGATGGAGATGAACTTGACGCCGGTCTCCTCGGTGGGATTCTCATAGCTCTTCGGCGTGGGGCCGATCGGCCGGCTCCAGGCCACCTCGCCCAGGAACCGCACCGGGGCCTCGCGGTCCGGCAGTTTCAACTCCACCTCAAGCGCGGTGCCCGGCTCCAAGATCTCTTCGGTCACAACGCAGATGCCGCCCGCACTCACATCCCTGGTCAGCGCGCGCTTGATCTTGCCGGTCTTCACGATCTTCACAATCGCGGTGAGGCGGCTTGTGATCCGGATGAAGCGACGCTGTTCCCCTCCCATCCCAGGCGCGCCGATGCTACTGAGTCTTCTCGTCCACGTACGTCATCACGGCCGGAGAGGCATTGAGCGCCTCCGCCAGCTTATGGGTGAGGTTGTTGGACACGCGCTCAAGGTTGCTGGTCTTCATTCCGCTGATGGGAGCCGTGGCTAGCGACTTGTAGCCGGTCGGCCCCTTGAAGATGCCTGCGGTGCGCGACCCCTTCTGTTTCTCCGACCAGATCACCGTGCCGCTTTGGGCGTCCACCAGATCCACTTGCAACTCCGCCTTCACCCAGGATTCCACGACGGCATAGGTCCGGCCGTAGCCGGTGACCGTTCCCCGCAGCACCGAATCCACCTCCAGGGCCTTCGCCAATTGCTGCAACGGCAGATCTTCAGGCAACGGCTCTTCCGCCTTCCAGCCCAGCGAGGCGAGGGCGGCATCCACCTGCTGGAGCTCCAGCACTTCAAACGGGCTGTCCTGAAGATCCGCCGCAAGATACGTGCGCAGCGACGCGGCAGCTGTGCGCCAGGCGGGTTTCCTCGCATCAAACGGCAGCACCGCCAGACGCACCGCGCGATCGGACCGCGCACGCGTGGTCTCTCGCATGGGACCGCTCCAGGGCGGATTGGGCAATCCCTTGATCGCGTGCCGCGCCGCCATATCGGACACGCGCAGGAATTTGATGCCAGGGTTATAGCTTCGCATCTGATCCTGAATGAAATCGACCACTTGGCCTTTCTGGACGACCGCCCCGCCCCGGTCGGCCGCCTTGACCTGCTGGCGCCAGAGCTCTTCGCCGGTGCGGGCGTCCACCATGCGCAGGGTGGCGGAAAGGCTGGTTTCGGTGTAGAGCGGGGTGGCAAAATGCATGATCCGCTCAATCTCACCGTACACCAGGGCATCCGCCCCCAGCGCTTCGCCCACCGCCTGCGGGCGTGCGGCCCGCCACGCGCCGCTCTCAATGGGCCCGAACGCCGACGCCAACTGCGCGTCGACGTCAGACAGCTTCAGATCCTCATACCCAAAGGTCGTAAAGGCATGGTAGAACGTCTTGCGGAACAGCGTTCTGCCCAGCTGATGAGACTCGGGGATCGTCTGTCCCTCGCTGAGGTCGTAATCGAAGGTGATCACAAACGGCAGGACCGCCACCCGCCGCGGCGGATGCTCCAAGAACCCTGACTTGACCGACGGTTTCGGTCCGCCGCATCCGGCCGCCAGGAGCAGGCATCCTCCCCACCATGCGAGCTGTTGTCTGCGCGACATCGATTGCTCCCTCATCCCGCAGCGGGCGAAGCCGTCTGCGCCGACGGGGCCGGCGCGCTGGACGTGACGTCGGCATAGAAGCGCAGGACGGCCGCGAGGCTGACGAACCCAAGATAGAAATTCACCGCGGCCCCGAGGAGATTGATCGCAATTCCAAGACCGCGTCCAGCACCCCCCCCGGCCGTATTGGCCAGGCCTTCGATCACCCCAAGGAGCATCGAGATACCGAAGAAGATGACGCCCAGCAGCGCAATCAGTCCGCAGAGGCTCCACCAGCGGCCCCGGGTCGCCTGGAACGACGCCTTCAGACCAGCCACCGGACCTGCCCCGGCGATGACAATCGCCGGGTACCAAAACACGAGCCGGACGGCAAGCCAGACCAGCGCCACAGCGGCCCCAAGCGCCATCAGCAACCCCAAGACCCCGCTGACGACGGCCGGGACCGCATTGGCGATCAGCGACAGCAGCACGACGACAAGCACCCCGGCCAGCGCAACACCCGCCGTCAACAGCCAGGCGCCCAGCAGGGCCGGAAACGCCCTCGTGCCCGCCTGCCAGAACTCCGCAAGGCGGGCGTTTCCGTCCTGGACGATCTTTGACAGATAGCCGATTTGCCCGCCGGCCAGCCACGTGTTGGCCGCCAACAACAGCGCGAGCACCAGTAACATGACCGGCCAGGCGCGGCCCAGCCACTCGCCCGCCGTCCGCGTCCAGCGCTCAACCGCTTCTCGGTCGGCGCGGTCCTGCGTGTTCTCCGCCGCGGCCTCCGGCTCGCTCGCAGGCGCGACCGGTTGAGGCGCCGTTACTGCCGCACCGGGCTGCGGCGGACGCAGCAGCTCCGCCGGCATCTTCGTCAGCAACATCAGCAGCGCCGACACGGCCCAGACCGCCGCCCAACTCGCCACGAGCAAGCCCAGCCCTGCCCAGCTCCGATTCGCCGCCCGAAACCCTGCACCGATCGATCGTCCGATCGCTGGCCCCATTACTCCTCCTTGGTTAGGCAAATGTCTCTCGCAGCACCCGCTCCACGTGCGGGCCGATCACGTTCCAATCTGCCTCGGGCCGCTTATTGACAGAGACAAAGTTATTGATGGCGAACACCTGCGTCACGCCAGGAATCGTCAAGAGCTGTTTGGCCCATGCCGCATCGGCGGCCGCGGGATCGCGATACGTCTTGCCCTGGGCTGCGACGACGCGGTTGAGCGTAAACTTGGCCGCGTTCGGATTCGGCGTGCCCTGCGCCACAATCTCAAGCGGTTCAGCCATCATGGCATCCGTTGACCCGCCCATCGGGCCAGGACAAACGGCGCGTAATAGAGGTACAACGACGCCAGCGCGATCAGCTCCATCCCTCCAATGTAATACGGCCACGGCCCGAGGGCGTCCAGCAGGCTCGGCTGCATGGGCTTGTGGGCGAGATAGCCAAAGTTGGCTTCGAAGCGCCAGTTGATGAGGCCCACGATCCCGGCATAGAGATTTGTCCATCCAAACATGCGCCAGACGGACCCGTGCGTGGGTTGCACGCGTCCCGTCACCGCGAGGTACACGGCGCACAACACCACCCCGCAGTGGCTCAGGAAAAACTGGATCCACCAGTAGCTCGGAAACGGCTGCCGGAGATCCGGTGTCAGGATCGCTTGCAGGCTGCCGGCCAGTCCCCAGAAATACGCCAGCTCGGCGGCCGGCCGATGCGTCGTCAGCAACGCGACGACTACGGCGATCAACGCTAAGTCACACAGCTGCAGGGGCAGCTGCAGGCGACCCTGCGACAGCGCCACCCCCCATCCGGTGATTTCATTCGCGGCCAGTCCTGCAGCCAAGACTCGCCGGCCCACGCGGTCATCGACGCCTCGCAGCCGCGCGCGGCCAGCGATGCACGCGGCCGCCGCAAGTGCGGTCAGCGCAACGACCCCCCGATGATCCGGCCCCCACGGAATAAACCCGCCGGTCTCGGGCATCACGGGCTAACGATCGTCTGCCAGCCCACCGAGCTTCCGGGCCCAGAAATGGGCTTCGCGCGCCACCGCCTGGCGGAATTCCTGCTGGGCGCCCAGCCGCGGCCAGACGGTTTGCCACGTCTCGAGCGCCGTCTGCACATTCGTCAACACGGTGCGGGCCTGTGCCGTTGGCGCGTGAGCGGCGACCGTCACACACAGGGCGTGCGCAGCCGTGAGCGCCTCGGTCACGACGCGGTCAGACTCTTGCTGCTCAACGGCATCAGCGATGCGCTGAAACTGCGCCTCGAGCTTGTCGCTGCCCATGGGCTAGCTTCCTGACCGCGGTGAGATTGCGGTGATCGTCCGCTTCGCTCTTCTTTGGTGTCTCCAGAATGAAGGGGAGGGACTTGAGCCGCGGGTGATTGATGAAGCGGCGGATCGCCTCCGCACCGAGGTGGCCCTGCCCGATGTGCCAGTGACGGTCCACGCGCGAGCCGAAGGGTGCCTTGGAATCATTGAGATGGATGAGCCGCAGGTGCTCCATGCCGATGATGCGGTCGAACGACGTGAGGACTTCCTCGAGCCCCTCAGCCGTGTGGATGGGATGCCCCGCGGCAAACAGATGCGCCGTGTCAAGACAAATGCCAAGGCGACTCTTTGCTGAGACCTTGGCGCGCATGGCCGCCAGCTGTTCAAACTGGTCGCCCAACCCCTGACCCGACCCGGCGGTGTTTTCCAGCAGGATCATCACCGATGACGGGGTGTCCGTCAGCGTCTGATTGAGCGCCTGCGCCACGCGCGCGATGCCAGCCGCATCGCCCGAGCCTCGGTGGCTGCCGACATGCGTCACAAGGTACTGCGCGTTGAGCAGACCGGCGCGCTCGTACTCTTCCTGATAGAGCCGCAATGACTGCTTCCACATCCGCGCCTCGGGCGAAGCGAGATTAATGATATACGGGCTGTGGATGGCGAGGGGATTGATCTTAGCGCGGCGGCGCTGGGTGTCAAACTGTTCGGCGACCTCTGCAGGGAGCTTGGGTGCTGGGCCGCCTCGCGGGCTGCGGCTGAAGATCTGCATCGTCGTGCAGCCGAGCCGCTTCGCGCGCGCGACGGCTTCCACCAGTCCGCCAGCAATGGAAACGTGCACCCCTAAGCGCATAAGACGCAATATCTTATCATGCGTTTCTCCCGAGGGCAACGCAGGGTATCTGCGTTTGACACCCCCCCGACGCCCATGCTATGTTAGGAGTTCACGCCGGTTACCGTGGGGCAGTAGCTCAGCTGGGCAGAGCGCGACGATGGCATCGTCGAGGCCGAGGGTTCAAGCCCCTCCTGCTCCACCATTTCAGTTGCGAGTTTGATCAATGAACGCCGTCCGGATGAGCGCGCTCACTGCAGTCGGCTTTCTGCTGGGATGGCTGAGCATCACTCCCGCGCAGGCCGCCCACGTGAACGTCATTGAGCTGGACAACGAAATCATCAGCCCGGTGACCCAGCAGTACATCGAGGACGCGGTCAACCGCTCGGAAACCGACGGCTCGGTGTGTCTCGTCCTCCTCCTCGATACGCCTGGGGGGCTGTTGGAATCCACCCGCGGGATCGTCAAGCGCCTCATGAACGCGAAGGTTCCGGTCGTTGTCTACGTCGCGCCCTCCGGCTCGCGGGCCGGCTCGGCCGGGGTCTTCATCACGCTGGCCGCCCATGTGGCCGCCATGGCGCCCTCCACGAACATCGGGGCGGCACATCCGGTCACTGTGGAGGGCGGCGGGCCCGTCAGGAAGCTCATCAAACGGATCAAGCGGAGCGCGGAGAGCGAGTCCAAACAGAAAGGCCGCGACACCGAAGAAGAAATTGTCGAGGAGGAAAGCCGCGACCCCATGAGCCAGAAAATCATCAACGATACGGTCGCCTGGGTCGCGACCATCGCCAAGGCCCGCGGCCGCAACGAGGAGTGGGCCAAACGAGCCGTGACCGAAAGCGTGTCGGCGACGGAGACCGAGGCGGTCACGGAACGCATCGTCGATCTCATCGCGGCGGATCTGCCGGATCTCCTCACGCAGATTGACGGGCGTCGGGTTGAACTGGCCGGCGTCGCGGTGGAACTCCACACGGCGGGGGCTGAGATTGTGACGCTCGCCATGTCAGCGCGCCAGCAGTTCTTGGCCGTCATCACGAATCCCAATATCGCCTACCTCCTCATGCTCCTGGGCACGCTGGGCCTCATCTTTGAGTTCACGCACCCTGGGATCGGCTTTCCCGGCATCGCCGGGCTCATCTGCTTGCTGCTGGCCCTCTACGCGTTCCAGACGCTGCCGGTGAGCTACGCGGCGATCGCGCTCATCGTCTTAGGCATCGGCCTGCTCATCGCGGAAATCAAAATCGTCAGCCATGGCTTGCTGGCTATCGGCGGCGTCATCTCCCTGACACTCGGCAGCCTCATGCTGTTTGAGTCCCCCTATCCGCAACTCGACGTGTCACTGGGCGTCATCGTCCCCACGGTCGCCACCCTGAGCGCCATCATTCTCTTCGTCCTCCAGCGGGCGCTTCGCGCACAGGCGGCCCGGGTGACCACCGGCGCGCAGGGCCTCGTGGGAGAAATCGGGGTCGCCTCCTCCAAACTCGATCCCGAGGGCACGGTGTTCGTGCACGGCGAGCTGTGGAATGCCAGCAGTGCTAGGCCGATCGCCAAAGGCGAGAAGATCCGCGTCATTCAAGTGGACAGTCTGCGTCTCGTCGTCGACAAACTCTAACCCTAAGGAGGGCTGAATGCTGCAATGGTTTAGTTGGGTGTCGTTTCCGATCGTCATCGGCGTGTTCTGGCTCATGAACTGCATCAAGATCCTCAATGAGTACGAGCGCGGGGTGGTCTTCCGGCTGGGGCGCATGCTGCCGCAGCCGCTGGGGCCTGGCCTGGTGCTCATTCTGTTTCCGATCGACCGGCTCATCCGCATCAGCCTGCGGACCATCACGCTCGATGTGCCGCCGCAGGACGTCATCACGAAAGACAACGTCTCCATCAAGGTCAACGCGGTCGTCTACTTCCGCGTCATCGAGCCCAACAAGGCCATCGTCGAGGTGGAAGATTACCTGTTTGCCAGCTCGCAGATGGCCCAGACCACGCTGCGCAGCGTCCTGGGCCAGGTGGAGCTCGATGAGCTGCTGATCCATCGGGAGAAACTCAACCAGCAGCTCCAGACGCTCATCGACAAGCAAACCGATCCGTGGGGCGTGAAGG
>JACQHS010000074.1 GCA_016198915.1 Candidatus Omnitrophota bacterium | reverse complement strand
GTCGTGCTCACCGTGAGCGAATCGATGTTGAAGGCCCGCGCGCTGATCAGGCTGGAGACGCGCGCCAGCACGCCGAAATGGTTTTCCACGAGCACGGAAATCGTGTGTTTTTCAGCCATCAGCCCAAGCTCAACTTCGCTTCTTCGTCCGGTTCCACGTGACGACGCTGGGCCACGCCGCCTTCTTTCTTCAGGGTTTCGTAGGTCCCCAGGAGCTCGTCATGCGCTTTGCCTGGGGCGATCATCGGCCAGCAGTCCTCGGACTCCTCGACAAGAAAGTCGATCACGGTGGGCCGGTCTGTCGTCTGCATGGCCCGTTCAATCGCCGGGCGGACCTCTTCTTTCTTCTCCGCGCGCAACCCGAGACAGCCGTAGGCCTCGGCCAGCTTCACGAAGTCCGTGCGGTTCAGCGTCGACTGCGCGTAGCGGCTTTCGTAAAACAGGTCCTGCCACTGGCGCACCATCCCATGGTGCCGATTGTTCATAATCGCCACTTTAAGCGGCAGGCGGTGCTGTGCCGCCGTCGCCAGCTCTTGGGACGTCATCTGGAAGCTGCCATCGCCGTCAATGTCCCAGACCACCTCGTTGGGCCGTCCGAACTGCGCCCCGATGGCCGCGGGCAGGCCGAAGCCCATCGTGCCCAGCCCCCCGCTGGTAATCAGCGAGCGGGGGCGGTTGAACTGATAGTACTGCGCCGTCCACATCTGATGCTGGCCCACGCCGGTAGCGATCACGGCGTTGCCCTTCGTGACCTCGGAGATCTGCTGGATCACGAACTGCGGCAGCAGTTTTTTCTTCTCCCGGTACGTCAGCGGGTACTTCTCCTTCATCTGCGCGATCGTCGTCAACCACTCCTGCGTGTCGGCCGGCTTGGAGAGCAGCTTATTCAGTGCCGTCAGCACCCGCTTCACGTCGCCGACGACCGGATAGTCCACGATGACCGTCTTGTTGATCGAGGACGGATCCACGTCGATGTGCACTTTCTTCGCGTTGCGGGCGAACAGATCGGGTTTACCGGTCACGCGGTCATCAAACCGCGCGCCGATGCCGAGCAAGAGATCCGCCTGTGCCACAGCGTAGTTCGTATACTCAAACCCGTGCATGCCCAGCATTCCAAGGCTTAAGGGATCGGTTTCAGGAAATCCCCCCAAGCCCAGCAGGCTTGTCGTCACCGGGATGTGCATCGTGCGAGCCAGCTGCGCCAATTCTTGCGCGGCCCCCGCGTGAATCACCCCAGCCCCCGCGTAGATGACCGGCCGCTTGCTGTTCATGATGGCCTGCGCGACCTTCTGCACCGCAGCCGGATCGATCTCGGGTGCTGCCTGCACCCGATAGCCGCGGATGTCCACCTGTTCCGGGTAGACAAACTCCGCCTCACCCACGGTCGTATCCACCGGCAGGTCAACGAGCACAGGCCCCGGGCGTCCCGTCCGGGCGATATGGAACGCTTCGCGGACGATCCGCGCCATGTCCCGCGGGTCCTTCACAAGATAGCTGTGCTTGGTGATCGGTCGCGTAATCCCGATGGTGTCCGCCTCTTGAAAGGCGTCGTTGCCGATGACCGACGTGCGCACTTGGCCGGTGAGCGCGACAATGGGGATCGAATCCATGAACGCGGTCGCAATGCCGGTCACCAAATTGGTGGCTCCAGGCCCGGATGTCGCCAGGCAAACCCCGACCTTGCCGGTGGCCCTGGCGTAGCCGTCAGCCATATGGGCCGCTCCCTGCTCATGGAGCGTCAAGATGATCTTGATCGCACCATCCTGATAGAGGGTGTCGAAGGTGGGCAGGTTCGCCCCGCCGGGGATGCCGAAGGCAAGGTCCACCCCTTCACGCTTCAGGCACTCCACAAGGATTTGTGCGCCTTTGAGTTTTGATGACATGGCAATCGTTTATTGTAGCACGGAAGGATTTGAAACAGAAGCCGCTCTTACGAGGCGGCGACCGGTTTTCCCGCCGCAACCGTTTGGCGGATGCGCGGGTTGATGGAGGCGTCTTGAGGATAGAGGTACATGGGGACCAGTCCTGCCGGGTCATCGCGCTGCCCGCAGCACAGGCGTTCAACCCCAAGCCGGGCAAGGGTTTCCGCCTTCGGCAGCCACAATTCCGGAGCGGCGAATGATGCGAGAGCACCCACGCGCGCCACAATCTGTTCGCGATAGCGCGCGCAACCGTCTCCCAAGAAGATCGTCGGCTCCTTGATCTGCGACAGCAGTTCTTCGACCGGTGCCAAGAGGTAGTCGGTTTGACGCCTCGGGCTGTTCTCATCAACACGGTAGAGGGCGCCGTAGACGTTCTGCTGCTTGGCATCGAGCAACGGGCAGACTTGGCGCGACGCAAACGGAAGGTTCGCCGCCAGCACGTCAAGCGAGGGAACTCCCACCACCGTTTTCTTCATCGGAAACGCCAGCGCCTTGACGAACGCCAGTCCGATGCGCAGTCCGGTGAACGAGCCGGGGCCGATATCCACCGCGATCGCGTCCACCTGCCCCAGCGTCGTGCGCGCTGCCTTCAAGACCCGTGTGACGGCATCAGGCAGCTCGACCGCGTGCGGATTCTCCGCCAGCAGCGCGTAGGAGGACACCAGCCGGTCGCCGTCCGCGACCGCCACACCCAGCTGCTGGGTTGAGGTTTCAATGGCTAGAATCAGCATGGACCGTGGATGGACGCAAGGCGGCGACGATCGCCTGGCTGCGCGGGCCGGTCGAGTGCAGGATGAGGCGGCGGCGGTTGGTGCTCACATGCGTCAGCTGAACCGTAACGACATCGTCAGGCAGTAAGCCGGTAAACCGCTGCGCCCACTCGATGAGCGTAATCTTGTGCGGCGAAAAGATCAGATCGATGTCGAGCCAGGAAACGGCCGGCGGACCCTCCAGCCGGTAGCCGTCGATGTGAATGACCGGAACGTCTCCGCCCGCCCCGGCGATTGCAGCAGGCGGGCCGGGGGGATATTCGCGCATCAACACGAACGTCGGGCTTTTGATCGTTTCCGGATCGCGCCCCAGGCCGCGGGCGATACCTTGGACAAGGGTGGTCTTGCCGCTGCCCAGCTCTCCGCAGAGGGCAACGACGTCGCCGGGCCGCAGCGACCGGCCTAACTGTTCACCGAGCGCCTGCGTCTCCTCAATCGAACCGCTGACGAGTTCGATTTGCCGCTCACCGGCTTGTGGATTTTGCCCGCCCCGGCGATCGCCACCGGCGGGCCGGGGGATTTTGGATTTTGGATTCATCAAAAGTGCTTGAAGCCGGTCGGGATCAGCGGACGAATCCGCCCGTTCGGACCCTCTTGCTCCACCGCAACCCCGCGGGCAACCGCCGCACCGATCCGGGTCACCGGACACGAGCCGATGCGTCCGGGAACGCGCGCGGCGTCGCGCCGTGACACGGCAAACAGGAGCTCAAAATCTTCCCCGTCCATCAGCGCATGCTCAATGCTGCCCGCCGCCCGCGCGACCGGCACCGCCGTGCGTCGGATGCGCAAAACGACACGGCTGGCCCGGCTCATCTGCCACAAATCTGACGCGAGCCCGTCGGAGAGATCCATCATGGCGTGCACCTTGACCCGCCGCACGAGCGCCTGCGCCTCCCGCACGCGGGGCATAAACCGCGCATGCCGTCCGCTCTTCAGCGATCCGCCCAGCCGACCCGTGACAAAGAGCCGATCGCCCACCCGAGCGCCGCTACGCAACGTCAGATGTCGCCGCTTGACCGTCCCCAATATCGCGACATCCACCACAACGCGCGGCGCACGCACCGTATCACCGCCGATGACGCTCAACCGGAACCGCTTCGCGCAGCGGGCGATGCCCCCATACAGATCCTCGAGGAATCTCGCCGTCGTCGCAGGCGGCACCCCCAGCGAGACGACGGCAGCCAACGGACGGCCTCCCATCGCGGCGATATCGCTCACGTTCGCGGCCAGCGCTTTCCAGCCGATCCATCTTGCGGGTACCGTCTCTCGGCGGAAATGCACGCCGTCAACGATCATATCGCTGGCAAAAAGCAACAGTTGCCGCCCAGACCCACGGAGCACCGCCGCATCATCCCCGATGCCGATCTGGACTCCGCGGCCTCGCCGTACAACCCCCAATCGCCGCGTGAGCCGATCAATGAGGGCCACTTCCCCGAGCGCATGGACGGAGGGCATCCTCAGCCGGAGAGCATGAGATGGCGAAACACCATCGCAAACGCCAAGAGGAGGCTGTTGTGAAAGACGTGGACCGTAATCGACGCGGTGAGCGTTCCGGTCCGCTCATAGAGGTAGGCCAGGAGAAAACCCAGCACCGAGATCGGCAGAAATCCCATGAGGTTTGTGTGGGTGGCCGCGAACAAGCCTCCGCTGATGAGCATCGCGATGAACCGGCCCGTGCGGTGGCGAATCGCCGCGTAGACGACCCCTCGGAAGAAGAATTCCTCGGCCACCGGGCCGATGAAACAGGCTAGCAGGGCCGTGAACAGCAGCACTTCGGCGCGGTGCTCCAAGAAGAGGAGGCGGTGAATCGGCTCCAGAGGCGGCTGGAACCCGAGTGCGCGCGCCACTTCGCTGATGATCATGAGCAGAAGGACCAGCCACGGAAACAGCGTCACGTAGCTTCGCAGGCCGACCTTGATCGAGTCTTCCACGCTGCGCCGGGATCGCCCCAGCATGGCCCAGCTCGACGGCTGCTTGCCGGCCGCGAACGCCAGGACCGCGACGATGACGAACAGATCCAGCATCAGCATCGCCACCGGAATCCACAGGACCGTATCCAATTGCCACGAGGGCACGAACGCCAGGAGCGCTAAGCGGATGAAGGGCAGCAGCAAGGCGACCGCCACGGCCAGAAAGACGATGCGGGCCAGCTCCGCGAATGACCACCGCGGCGTGGGCGGCGAAGGAAACTGCCACAAGGATGATCGCCGGCCGCGCGACAACCCGCGCACCGTCAGCGCGAATCCCCAGACGACCATCCCCGTCATCAGCACGATCAAGAGGCCGAGGAGGAGGCCGAGCGGCTTGCGGCTGAGCGCCGCATGCGTCAGCTCGCTGGCTTTCGGCACCCCGAGCATCCAATCCGGCGGCTGCGCGCTCTGGAGCGCGTGTTCGGCATCGAGCGGCTGCAAGCCTCCGCCCGTCACCGTCCGCAGATAGAGGAAGAGGATCAAAACACCGAGGAACACATAGAAGCTCCGGCCGCGGAGCAGGCGCTGGATCATCCCACGCCCTGCCTGCCCCGCCGTTCGGCGGGGCGAAAAGTTGAACGGGTGCATGTAAGGGGTATTCTCGCGGCTCGCCGCAGGCGAGCCCAGGCAGGGGGTGGGATCATCCGGTCTTGATCGCCTCCATTCGGGGAAAGAGGACAGGATGCGCCGCCAGCGCTCGGCTGTCGCTGATCCCCGGCCAGCGCGCAGCATCACTCAACCGTTGCGGCACGCCCTCGAGACCAAGTTGTTGCCAGATTGCGGCTGACACGGATGGCATGAACGGCTGTAGGACAATCGCCACGATGCGCAGGACCTCGGCGAGGACATGCAAGACCCCGTGCAGCCGCGCCGTGTGGCCTGCCTTGGCAAGACTCCACGGCGCCTGGGACTCAATGTATTGGTTCGCCTCGGTGACGAGGCGCATGATCGTCTCAAGCGCGGATGAAAAGTTCAGCTCCGACAAGGCTTGCTCCAGCGCGGCGGGCACCGCGGTGGCCAACGAGCGCAATGACTCATCGTCCACGGCACATCCAGGCCCCGCGGCCAACGGCAGACGCGAGGCGCAGTAGCGATCGATCATAGAGAGCGTCCGGTTGACGAGATTGCCGAGATCGTTGCCCAAATCGGTCGTCAAACGCTTCACCAGCGCCTCCTCGGAAAACAGGCCATCCTGCCCAAAGGGGACTTCACGCAGGAGAAAATAGCGGTAGACGTCCGCCGCGTATGGCTGGTCCTTGAGCAGTTGAGTGACGACAATCGTCGGATCGACGATGTTGCCCAGCGATTTGGACATCTTCTGTTCGCCGATTTTCCACCAGCCGTGCGCAAAGATCCGCCGCGGCATCTGCGCATCCGACAGCCCCATCTCATGCAGCATGATCGGCCAGTAGACCGCGTGGTGGCGCAGGATATCCTTGCCGATGAAATGGACATCGGCCGGCCACAGCTCCTGAGCCCGTCCCAAAAATTTCGGCACGGTGATGTAGTTCAACAGCGCGTCAAACCACACATAGACCACGTGGTTCGGACTAAACGGGGCCGCAATGCCCCAACTGACGCGGCTCTTGGGACGCGTGATGCACAGATATTCCGGCAGCGGCTGCTCGAGCAAGCTGTTCAATTCATTGTAGCGCGTCTCGGGCTGAACGAACGTCGGATGCTCGGCGACAAACGCCTGGAGCCATCGTTGGTTGGCCCGCAAGGGAAGGTACCAGCCCTCTTCGTTGGTCGGCTCAAGCGGCCGCTGACAGGAAGGACACGTTGGTGAACTACCACTCTGATGACCAAGCTCTTCTTGCGTCCAGAAGGTTTCATCCGGCGTGCAGTACCAGCCCTGATACGTCGCCTGCTTGAGCGTTCCCCGAAGCTGCGTGAGGACTTCGCGGACCGCCTGCTCGTGGCGCGGTTCGGTCGTCCGGATAAAGTAGTCATACCGGATGCCAAGCAGACTCCACAGCTCGCGAAACCGCTCGACGACCTCGTCGGCAAACGCTTGCGGGGCCTTGCCCGCTGCGGCGGCGGCCTGAGCGATTTTTTGGCCGTGCTCATCCGTGCCGGTCAGCAAAAACACTTCTTCTCCTCTGAGCCGGTGATAGCGCGCCAAGCAGTCGGCCGCCACACTCGTGTAGGAGTGGCCGATGTGCGGTGCCGCGTTGACGTAGTACAGAGGAGTTGTAATATAGATCGTTTTTGGCATCAGCGTTAAGTCAAAATTCAAAAGGCAAAACGCAAAACCACAATTCAAAAGCCAAAATTTTTAATTTTGGGTTGTGGTTTTGACTTTTTACTTTTGCCTTTTGACTTCCGTTAACGAAAGCCATTTCTCTCGCGCCAGCGCCGCCACGAGACGGGGGCTGACGAACTGCTCGAGCGATTCGCGCAACGCGATCATGTCGAATGCGGTTTCGACCCAGCGATCCACGTCGGCAGACCGCGCCGCCTCACCGGCCGCGGCCGCCGAACGATCACGGAGCCGGACCACCATGCCATCGAGCAGGTGCGTCACGTCCTGACGCGACTCCGGCAGCGGTGTCTCCATCCACTCGCTCATCCGGAAATCCGCCAGTTGGTTTAGCAGGCGTTCGTAGTCTGTCCATCGGTCGGCCAGCTCTAGTGCTCGCGACACGCTGCCCTGCGATAGGCGCGCGGTCATTTCGGCCGTGCGGGGATCGCAGCCGTGGCGGTCGAGCAAGATGCGCTGGACTATCTCCCTTGGCAGCGGCGGACACCGAAGAATCTGACAGCGAGACACGATGGTCGGCAGACAGTGGGGCAGCTGATTGGTCGTCAGGAGAAAGCGCGTGAAGGTCGTCGGTTCTTCCAGCGATTTGAGGAGGCTGTTGGCCGCTTCTTCGTTGAGCCGCTCCGCCTGTTCAAGGATTGCGACCTGGACCCGCGCGTTGTACGGCCGCAGGCCGATGCGTTCCAACACCTGGCGGATGTCATCAATCCTAATCTGGTTGGAGGCCCCGCTGGGCGTGACGCGATGGACATCGGGATGAATGCCCTTCGTGATCTGTTGGCAGGTCACGCACCGGTCACACGGCCTCGACCCCTCCGTTGTGCAATTCAGCGCTTTTGCGAGCTCAAGGACCAGCAGACGCTTACCCACTCCTTCGGGTCCGGCGAAGAGATAGGCGCCGGCCGTCTTCCCGGACGCCAAGTGTGCGCTGAGGGTTCGCTTCGCCAGGTCTTGCCCTAAGATCTCGCTCCAACTCATTTCAGACGCTTCTTGAGGATGTCTTCAATCTTTCGCTGGACGTGCGCCGTGGGCCGTGACGCATCGACGACCACGATCCGGCGGGGTTCGCGTCGGGCCAGCCGTAAGAAGCCTGCGCGCACCCGCCGATGAAAAATGCGCGCCTTGCGCTCCATGCGGTCGCGCGACCGGTGCAGCCGCGCGAAGCCTGTCGCCGTCGGAATGTCTAAGAGGAGTGTCAGGTTGGGCATGCAGCCTCCGATGGCGCGCCGCCCAACGCGCTCCAGCAGATCAACGGGGATCCTGCCGCCGAAACCCTGGTAGGCCACCGTCGAGTCATGAAACCGGTCGCATACGACCACCCTGCCCCGCCGCAAGGCGGGACGGATCTGTTCTTCCACCAGCGCGACGCGCCCACCGATAAACAGGAGTGCTTCGGTCAACGGCGAGAGCTGCCCTGAGGAGTGGAGCAGCACCTGCCGCAGCGCGCGCCCCAGCGCCGTCGAGCCGGGATCGCGCACCAGCACCACGGACCGCTTGCGCGTCCGCAACCAACTCGTCAGCTTCCTCGCCTGGCTCGACTTGCCGGAGCCTTCCGGACCTTCGAGGGTGATGAAGAACCCCCCTTGCTTCATCGGGTGCGTCGCCACAGCGTCCCGCCGGCGGTATCTGCCAGCAACACCCCTTCCTGTTGGAGCGATTCGCGGATGTCGTCGGCCTGTTTGAAGTTCTTCGCCTTCCGTGCGGCGTCTCGCTTGGCAATCAACGCGTCAATGCGCTCTCGGGTCGTGGGCTCCTCTTCGGTCAGCCCGTGTTGGAATAATCCAAGCACAGCTCCACACGCCATCAGCGTATCGAATACGCTGCGCGCCGCCCCATGGGCTGATGCGTCTGCGGCCTCGAGCATGCGATGGCCGGCGTTGACCAGCTCGAACAGCGCCGCCAGCGCCTTCGGAGTGTTCAGATCATCATCCATCGCCGCCTCAAAGGCTTGGCGCCCTGTGGCGGATTCCCCGCTGGCCGGGCCAACACCTTCCGCATCCGTGCAGCGCTGATAGTAATGTTGAACGAACCGTGAGAATTCCTCCCAATTCCGTTTCGCTTCGCCCATTCTCTCGTGGGAAAAATCAATCGGCGAGCGGTAGTGGGTTTTCAGAAAAAACAGCTTCACATAATCCGGGTGAGGCCAGTCCTTCAGCGCCTGTTCGACGGTGATGAAGTTGCCCAGCGACTTCGACATCTTCTCCCCGTTGACGGTCAAGAGGCCGTTGTGGATCCACGTCCGGGCAAACGGCTTGCCGGCCCCCCGAGCCTGGGCGATCTCGTTTTCATGATGGGGGAACACGAGGTCCACGCCGCCCCCATGGATATCAAACGTGTCACCGAGCTCCTTGGTGCTCATGACAGAGCATTCGATGTGCCAGCCGGGACGGCCCGCGCCCCACGGGCTGGGCCACGATGGCTCCTCGGGCTTGGCCGCCTTCCACAGCGCAAAATCGAGCGGATCCTGCTTGTGCTCGCCGGGCTCAACGCGCGCTCCGGCCTGCAGCTCATCGAGGCTGCGGTTGGAGAGGCGCCCGTAGCCTTCGGATTTTCGCACGGCGAAATAGACATCGCCGCCCGCCTCGTAGGCGGTGCCGCTCATGAGCAGCTTCGAGATGAAATCGGTCATGTCCGGCACGACATGCTCGGTCGCCTTCGGCTCGACGTCCGGCCGCGCGATCCCCAGCCGATCCATCGCCTCGTGGTAGCTCTTCAGGTACCGCTCCGAGATCTCCCGGCATGTGGCTTTGAGGTCCCGTTCCCCGTTTACCGTTCCGCGTTCCCCAAACTCTTGTCTGGCTTTGTCAATAATCTTGTCATCCACATCCGTCACGTTGCGGACGAACTTTACCTGATAGCCTTTGAACACGAGATACCGGCGCAAAACGTCAAAGACGTACGCGCTGCGGGCATGGCCGATGTGCGGAATGTCATAGACGGTGGGCCCGCAAACGTAGATGCCGACCCGCTTTCCCTTAGGGTCGAGCGGGCGAAATTCTTCGAGACGGCGGGTCAAGGTGTTATAGAGGTGCAAACTCATCCCACGCCCTGCCTGCCCCACCGAATGGTGGGGCGAAAACTGAGTGGTTTGCGCATCCGTGGTATTTTCGCGGCTCGCCGCAGGCGAGCCCAGGCAGGGCGTGGGATCACGGCGTCGGGGTTTGCGTCTTGCGGTGGTCTTTGAGGTGCTGCTCGATCGTATCGATCTCGTGCTGGAGGCGCTCCAGCCGTTCAGTCAGCGGATCCGGCAGATGGGTGTGGTCCAGGTTGATGCCCTGGAAGTGCTGATCCTTAATCTTCGCGATGCGCCCGGGCACGCCGACGACGGTCGAGTGGTCGGGGACGTCCCGGAGGACGACGGCGTTGGCCCCGATGATCGAGTTATTCCCGATCGTGATGTTGCCCAGGACCTTGGCCCCCGCGCCGACCACGACGTTGTCGCCCAGCGTGGGATGGCGCTTGCCCTTTTCCTTTCCCGTGCCACCGAGCGTCACTCCCTGGAACAGGGTGACATTCTTCCCGATGACCGTGGTCTCGCCAATCACAACACCCATCCCATGGTCGATGAAGAGTCCTCGGCCGATGGCGGCGGCGGGATGAATCTCCGTGCCGGTGAGCCACCGCGCGACCGTCATGAGAAGTCGTGGCACGACGGGAATACCCATGCGATCCAGGGCGTGCGCCAGCCGGTAGAAGATGATCGTGTGCAGCCCGGTGTAGGTGAGGAGGACCTCGACGACATTCCGAGCCGCCGGATCGCGCTCAAAGCACGCTTTGACCTCCGGCTCGAACGCAATGCGCACCACCATCCCGAGGATGATGAGCGTTCCAGCAATCCACAGCACTGTTTCAGTCATTGCCGTTTCTTGGAGGGCGTCAGCAGCACGACGGCTTGAGCCGCAATCCCCCCCTTGCCGGGGGCAAACCCTTCGGTGGTCTTGGCTTTCACCGACACGCGCGCAGCACTCACCTGCAGCAGCGCGCTGATGGCGCGGCGCATCCGCATTTTGTACGGGGTCAGTTTCGGCTGATCGGCGATGACCGTCGCATCAATGTTGCCGATGGACAGGCCCTGCCGGCGCACCTGGCGGTACGCCTGCTGGAGGAAGATTCGGCTGTCCGCGTTGCGGTAGCGCGGATGGCCCGGCGGAAACTGTTCCCCCAGGTCCGGGGCGCCAATCGCCCCCAACAGCGCATCCGCGACGGCGTGGAGCAGCACGTCCGCGTCGGAATGGCCCGCCAATCCGCGGGCAAAGGGGATCGTCACGCCGCCGAGCTTCAGCGGACGTTTGCCGTTAAACCGATGAATGTCGTACCCGATGCCGATGCGCATGCGCTCGATGATTCCCCCGTGCGAGGATGGCTTCCACCAACACGAGATCGTCCTGTGTCGTGACCTTGATATTGAGCGGGTCGCCGGGAATCATACGGACCGGAAACCCAGCCCCCTCCACGATCGCGGCGTCATCTGGAAACCGATCCAGGCCGTGATTCGCGCGTTCCAGCGCCTGAGCAAACCAGTCTCTCCGGAATACCTGCGGGGTTTGGACGAACCAGAGCTGGTCGCGGTCCAGGGTCAGCCGCACTGTGCTGCGGTCATCCACCGCCTTGACGGTCAGCGAGGCCGGCAATCCGCAGGCCACCGCCCCGAAGCGCTTGCCGGCTTGCACCGCCTGCGCAATCAGCTGAGGGCTCACGCAGGGCCTGGCCCCGTCATGCACCAACACCCAGCGGGCGGCCTTCGGCACTGCCGCAAAGGCGCGGGCCACCGATTCGGCCCGCGAGCTGCCCCCTCGGCAGGGGCTCAGCGCTTTCGTGATCTTGTAGCGCTTCAGGAGAGCCGCGACCCGTGATGCATCGCTGGCGCGAACCGCCGGGACGATCCACCGAATCGCAGGGCTCGCCTGCAGGGCGATCAGGGTATGCAACAGCAATGGCGCGTTATGCAACAGCGCGAACGGCTTCGAGGTGCGTCCTCCGAAGCGTTGCCCTGCTCCCGCCGCCGGAACGATCGCGACTACGCTCATCTAATGACCTTACCGCTCATTTTCTCGCAGGAACTCCTTCCGGGCGTACGAAGACCATGCGGCCTGCCGCCGTCTGGAGGACGCTGGTGACGATGCCCTTCACGCTTTGTCCGATGAGCGAGCGCCCGTTTTCCACGACGACCATGGTGCCGTCATCGAGGTAGGCGACGGCCTGGTTGTGCTCCTTGCCTTCTTTCAACGGCTTGACCTCCAGCGACTCCCCAGGCAGCACCACCGGACGAAGCGCCTGCGACAACTCGTTGACGTTCAGCACCCGCACATCTTGAAACTCGGCGATGCGGTTCAGATTGTAGTCGTTCGTGACCACCTGGGTGCTGAGAATCTGCGCGAGTTTCACCAGTTTGGCGTCGGTTTCGGCAATGCCCGGTAATTCCTCCTCATGAATTCTCACATCGATCGTCGGCAGCTGCCGCAGCTGGTTGAGCACCTCCAGGCCCCG